>CAYGKX010000001.1:0-23224 GCA_964350225.1 uncultured Rhodospirillaceae bacterium
GTCTGGGTCGGCTATGCCGAGCCCTGGAAGAAGATCCCCGGCTTCGACGAGATCGCGGCGCTGCCGGAGGTCACGACCGTCGAGCTCGACGTCACCAACCCGCAGTCGGTCCGGCGCGCCGCCGGCCAGGTCGGCGCGAAGGTCGACATCCTGATCAACAATTCCGAGGTCCATCGTACCTTCGGCATCGCCGGCCGCTACGGGTCGGAGACGGCCCAGCTGGAGATGGACACGAACTATTTCGGACTGCTGCGCCTCGCCCACGAGTTCGGCCCGGCGCTGCGTTCCCGCGGGGCGGACGGCCAGAACAGCGCGGTCGCCTGGGTCAATCTCCTGTCGATCTATGCCCTGTCGAACTTCCCGTCCCACGGCACCTTCTCGGCGTCGAAGGCGGCGGCCCTGTCGCTGTCGCAGTGCCTGCGCGCGGAGATGGCGCCCGCCGGAATCCGGGTGATCAACGTCTTCCCGGGACCGGTCGACGAGGAATGGAACCAGCTTCTCAATCCGCCGCTCCTGGCGCCGGAAGCGGTGGCGAGCGCCATCGTCAAGGCGCTTCAGGGCGGGGCGGAGGATGTCTATCCGGGGCCGGTCGCCCAGGACTGGCTGGCCCGCTTCCGCGAGAACCCGAAAGTCCTGGAAAAGGAACTGGCGCGCGAGTGACCCGCCGCGCCCCGAACGCTAGAGCCTAGGAAACAAGATGAGCCTCGATTCCCTCGTCCAGCTGGTCGCCGATCTCCAGTCCCGGAAGATCAAGATCATCGACCTGACCCAGCTTCTCACACCCGACTTCCCGCAGATCGTCCTGCCGCCGGAAGCCGGGCAGGGCGCGCCCTTCCGGATCGAGGAGGTGTCGCGCTACGACGACCGTGGCCCCGCCTGGTACTGGAACAACTTCTCCTGCGGCGAGCACACAGGCACGCATTTCGATGCGCCGATCCACTGGATCTCCGGCAAGGACCTGCCGAACAACTCGACCGACACGATTCCCGTCGAGGCGTTTGTCGCACCGGCCTGCGTCATCGATTGCTCTGCCCAGTCGAACCAGAACGCCGACTTCCTGCTGACCCGTGAGTTCATCGAGCACTGGGAATCCGAGCATGGCGATATTCCTACTGGCGCCTGGGTGCTCATGCGCACCGACTGGTCCACACGCCGCGACCCGAAGGAATATCAGAACTACGACGAGGAAGGGCAGCACACACCGGGCCCGGACACCGACGCGGTGAAGTTCCTGATCGAGCAGCGGGACGTCCTCGGCTTCGGCACCGAGACCATCGGGACGGACGCCGGGCAGGCGGCACATCTCCGCCCGCCCTATCCCTGCCACTACTTCATGCACGGCTCCGGCCGGTACGGGCTGCAATGCCTGACCAACCTCGATCTGCTGCCCCCCACGGGCGCCGTCCTGATCTGCCCGCCTCTCAAGATCAAGGAAGGCAGCGGCAGTCCACTTCGGGTGCTGGCGCTGGTCGAGGCCGCGGCGACGACGGCGTGATGGGGCGGGGTGAGATGAAGATCGCCTATGGCATCCCAACCTTCGAGACGGCGGCCGTGCCGCCCCCTCAGGATGAATTTGTTGCCCATGATTGGACCTCTCCCTTCATCCTGAGGAGCGGCCGAAGGCCGCATCGCGAAGGATGGGCGACGGTACAGGGAGGCCGTCCATGACCGACGCGCCGCCAACCACGATTCATGGCCTCGTCCAGGGGACCGCTGCGAAATACGGCGACCGCCCGGCCTTCGCCTACCCAGAGCGTCTCGTCGAGATGTGGGATCTGCCAGGGGCGGAGATTACCTGGAGTGCGCTCCTCGCCGATGCGGATCGCCTTGCCGCCGCCTATGGCGCGGCCGGTTACGGACCCGGCCACCGGATCGCCATTCTGGTCGAGAACCGGCCCGATCACTTCCGCCACTGGCTCGCGCTCAACGCGCTTGGCGTCAGCATGGTGCCGGTGAACCCGGACTACCGGCTGGAGGAATTGCGCTACCTGCTCGGCCACAGCGAGGCGTCGCTCGCCGTCGCGCTGCCCCCCTATCTGCCACTGATACAAGAGGCCATCGACAGTGCGGGGCTTGCCTGCCGGGTCGTTACGCCGGATGCGGTCCTCGGCGGCCCGCCGCCGCCGCCGACCGCCGCCGGAGACACACCGGTCGGCGCGGAGACGGAGGCGGCCCTCCTCTTCACATCCGGCACGACCGGCATGCCCAAGGGCTGCATCCTGACCAATGCCTATTTCCGCTATTGGGGCGAGCGTTACAGCTCCGAAGGCGGGCACATCTCCCTGCGCCCCGGCGAGGACCGGTTGCTGCAGCCGTTGCCGACCTTCTACATCAACGCGATCGGCAACTCCTTCATGGGCATGGCGACCATCGGCGGCTGCCAGGTTCAGCTCGACCGGTTCCATCCGCGCAGCTGGTGGGACGAGGCGGTCGAGACGAAGGCGACCTGCTTCCATTATCTGGGGGTCATGCCGGCGATGCTCCTGAACCTGCCAGCCGGGCCGAACGACACAGCGCATTCCCTGCGCTACGGCATGGGGGGCGGTGTCGACCCGAAGCATCACCTGGCCTTCGAGGAACGTTTCGGGACGGTCCTCTGCGAGGGGTTTGCCATGACCGAGGGCGGCGGCACGAGCCTCTTCGTCGACGCCGTCGAGCCGCGCAAGCGCGGTACCCGGTGCATGGGATATGTCCGCCCGCACCAGGAAGCCCGGCTGGTCGACGACGACGGCAACGACATCGAGGGCGCCGGTGCAGGGGAGCTGTTGCTGCGCCATGCCGGCCCGGATCATCGCAAGGGCTTCTTCTCCGGCTACTATAAAGAGGAAGCGGCGACTGCCGAGGCTTGGGAGGGCGGCTGGTTCCATACCGGCGACGTCATCCGGCGCGAGGCGGACGGTAGCCTGTATTTCGTCGAGCGGAAGAAGAACATCATCCGGCGAAGCGGCACCAATATCGCGCCGGCCGAGATCGAACTCGTCTTGCGCCGGCACGACGCGGTGGCGGATGTCGCGGTCGTCGCGACGCCGGACCCGATCCGCGGCGACGAGGTTCTCGCCTTTGTGACGCTCGCCCCCGGCGCTACCGGCGACGCGTCCCTGGCGGAAACGCTGTTCGACTATTGCTTCGAGCAGCTCGCCTATTACAAGGCACCGGGCTATGTCGCCTTCCTCGACGCGCTCCCGGTCACGTCCACCCAGAAGGTGAAGAAGGCCGAAGCGACCGCCCTCGCCAGGTCGCCGGACAAGCTGGATGCCTGTTTCGACTTCCGCGACCGGAAGAAGCGATCTGCGCCGGCCCCGTCCGACAACCGGCCCGCTACCCAGCCCTGACCGAACGGACGAGCGAAGCTACCATCGGATCTTCATGCCGGAGGTGAGCGCATGGGACTGGCGGTCGCCGGCCCATTCGCCCGCATAGGCCAAATAGAACGTGATGCCCTGGCTCAGGTCCAGCTGGATCGAACTGCCGTAGGTCAGGATGTTGCGGCTGCCTTCGTCGCCATGGACCGTGAAGCTGCCGCCGATGCCGGCGAGTGACGAGGTGATGGCCCGCGTGTTGTCCAGGACTTCCCGGGCATAGCCAACGCGGAAACTGGGCGCGAGGATCACGTTCGGCGCCAGCTTCCAGGCCCGGGCGATACGAACGCCGATGCGCAGGCGCAGGCTGTCGTCCGTCCGGCTCCGGACAGACAGGTTGAAGCCGCCGGCCCCCGTCTCGGTGAAGGCCTTCTGCCGCAGCTGTATCCAGTCGAGCCCGCCGGTCGCCTCCAGGGTCCAGCGGCGGATCTTGAAGCCATAGCCGACCGTCGCATGGATCGCGTACTGGTCGCCTTCGGTCTTGCCGTTCGCGGTCGCCGTCGGAGAAAGAAAGGTCAGGTCGCGGTCGGCGTCGACCCAGGTCTTGGTGTAGAGGAAGGCGGCGGTGGTGAACCAGCGGGTGCCATACCAGGCGGTGTAGAGCCCGACCGTCATGGCGTCGAGCCCGCCATCGCCGGAAACGCCGGAGAAGTCGATGCTGCTGTGCGTGCCGCCGGCGAGGACGCCGACGATCCAGCGTTCGGAGAGCGCGAGATCGACGCCCATCACGCCGCCGCCTGTCCAGCCGCTGTAGCCGAGATTGGTCGAGGTTCGGTCCAGCGAGAGGTGGGAGCCGACCGCCTGGGCCCAGACCGACCATCCGTAGGGATGGGTGTTGGGCGAAAAGCCGACGGGCGAGACGGTGCCGGGGGCGCCGGGATCGAGCCCGGGGCCGGCATCGGCGAGCAGAGTGCGGCCCGGCTTGCAGAAGGGCGCGCTGGCCCCGGTTCGCCGGGCTGTCGTGCAGCGCAGGGTCCGCACCCGGTTGTCGATCATGTTGCCGAACTGGCGGGCGATGTCGAAGGAAAAGGCGGTGAAACTGTCGTAGACCTCGCCGCCGATCTGATCGAGCGCGTTCGGGCCGAGGGCCAGGACGCCGAGCAGGTCGAAGAAAAAGGGATCCTCGATCAGGAGCGTCCCGCCGGGGAAGTTCAGGCCGAGATAATCGGCGACCGCTTGCTGGTTCGGCGTCTCGGCAATAGCGCCGAAGGCGGAGTTCGCGACGACGATGACGTCGACATTGTTTCCGGTCGACGGATCGTTGGCGTCGAACTGGCCGGCGTCGTCGACCCGGCCGATCCAGACGACGACGTCGCCCGCTGCCGCGCCGCTCACGGTAACGGTGTCGAAGAAGGTCGGGATCGGCGCCGTCGAGGACAAAATCCGCGTCTGGAGCACGCCGGCGAAGATGCCGGCCGTCAGATTGATTTCGGCGCTGCCGCCCAGGCTGGCCGGGCCCGTGATGGCGAACAGGTCGCTGATCCCGGCGGGGGTGACGTCCGCGAGGAACATACCGCCAGCCGACTGCTGGTAGGTGCCGATGAAGCTGAGTGTGCCGGTCGCCCCGGCCACGAGGCCGGGCGAGATGGTTCCGCCGGTATTGTCCATCAGCTGCATGCCGGAGATCAACGACTGGCCGATGATCGATCCGCCGAGGACGGAGATCGTGCCGGCGGCCTGAAACTCGCCGCCGTCAAAGACGACGAGGGTGCCATTGCCGTCCACGTTGGTGGTGCCGAGGGCGCTGATGACACCGGTCCCGCTCACGGCGATGATGGCGTTGCCGGTGACGACGATCTGCCCGGTCGCGTTATAGGCGCCAGCCTGGACGACCAACTGCCCCATCCCCTGGACCTGGGTCGTGGATCCGGCGAAGACGACGCCATTCGGGACGAATTGATCGTCGACGGTCAGGCGGTCGTTGTCGTCGATGAGGATCATGCCACCCGCGACGTAGTTTCCGCCGAAGACGTTGATCCGACCGTTTCCGCCCAGACTGGAGGCACCGTTGGCGTTGAAGTTGCCACCCTGGACCGTGACGACTGCCATTCCATTGACGATCACGAGGCCATCGCTCGTGATGCTGCCGGTCGACATCGTGACCGTCGCCATGTCGGTCGCGGTAAAAGTGCTCGTCGTGGCGTAGCTGCCGCCGGACACCGTCAGCGCGCCCGTGCCCGTGATCGCGGTTGTGCCCGTGGCGGTGTAGCTGCCGGTACTCTGCACGTTGAAGGCCGCCGCGATGGCCGTGTTGGTCGCCATCATGGTGCCGGCGATGGTCATTTGCCCGCCGGCCTGAAGGTTGACTTCGGCGGTGTTCGCGAGGCCGCCATTGTCGACCCGGAACTCCCCGCCGGCGGACACCGTCAGGTTTCCGACAAAGGACGCCTCGCCCATCTCGCCGACATGGAACAGGCCGCCGGTCAGGAGCTGGTCGGCAGAAGTGTATGTCGCCGCGGTGGTGTCGCTGCCGACCTGCAGCGTGGTGTTCGCGGCAAGCACCGTGAGGCCCGAGACTTCCCAGAGGCCAAACAGCTGAAGCGTGCCGCCGGTCACGGTCACGGTTTCGAATGCGGCGGCCGTGGCGCCATTCTGCGTCAGCGACCAGGTGCTGGTGTCCTCCTTCTCGAGGTGTTCGAAGTTTGTCAGGGTCTCGGCGCCGTTGAAGAAGGCGCTCCCCGTGCCGTTCAGGCGCAATGTGTCGCCGTTCGGCTGGTTGCCCGCACCGGCGTTGATACCGGGGATATTCAGGGAGAAACCGGGGGCCGCCGTGAAGACGACGAGGTCGTCGCCGTCGTTCAGGGTGATTACGTTTCCGGCGCCCAGATTGACGGTCAGACTTCCACTCACGGAAAGGACGTCGTCGCCGAGTCCGAGGCCGAACTGCAGGGCATCATATGTCATCACCCCGTTGACGATCACCGTGTCGCCGGTGACACCGCCGACGAGCACGGCATTCGCGTCGAAGGTGCCCCCGAGATCGACCTGTATCGTGCTACCGTTTAGGTTTATGGCAGATGCGGCGACGTAGGTACCGTTGTCGAGAACCCTGAGGACACTGCCGACGCCAAGGGTCGTCGTGAGTGCTGCGGAGATGGTGACCGGGTTTGGCGGATCGCCGATATTCAGTGTTGCGCCATCCCCGACAGTAACGGCCTGGTAGGCGAAATCGGCTGTTTCGTCGACGATCGTATTATTGGGAATATTCAGGTCCTGTGCCGTCGCCCTTGGCGCGGCAGCGGCCCAGGCAATCAAGGCGAGAGCGCCGATCCACATTGCTGGCCTGGGGCATCGGGATGGCCGACCCCGCGATCCCGTGTTGGTGCCGATACCCTTATTGCGCAGGCTCTGCATGGGCCCCTCCTATGCCGCGGTCGCCGGTTTGCGAGAGGGCGGGCGGCTGTCGTTCCCCAAGTTTGCGGCGGCGCGGATCGATCCCTCGTGTTCGGCCGACCGCACCAAGGCTGCCATTCTGGGAAGAGGGGCGTTAAATCTCTGTCAAAAGAACCGATAATTAGTTGATTAATATAGGGTTACAAATTCTAAGTCGTGATCTGCCGCCATTCGGGAAAACTTGTGCTTGCATCCCTCAGTGCCCCGGCCAAGGCCTCCGCGACGGGAGAGAGAACGGCGCCGCGCCGCCGCGTGATCCCGACATGACGGATGGCGCCCGGGATCTCGACGTCGAGTTGGGCAATGCGTCCCGCCCGGATATCCCACCGGATGAGCTGCGTCGGCATGAAGGTGACGAAGTCCGACAGGGCGATCATCGATTTCATGAGCGTCGTCGAGGTCGTCTCGACCGAGGGGACCGGCGGCGCCAGTCCCCGGGCCAAAAAGGCGTCATCGATCATGCGGCGCTCCATCTCGTCGCGCCGGGCGAGGACCCATTCGTAATTCAGGAGGTCTGCCAGGGTCAGCGTCGCCTTGCGGGTGAGGGGGTGACCGGCCCGTGCCGCGACGGCACCGAAATCGACATGCAGGATCTCGTGTTCGACCTCCGGGTCCGTGGCGACGGCAGGAACGGAACTTACCGCGAATTCGACGTCGCCGCGGCGCACCGCCGGCATGAGCCAGGCATTCAGCCCGTACTCGACGCCCACCGACACCTCGGGGTTTTCCCGCGTCAGTTGCTCGAGCGCCCGCGGCAGAAGCTCGGCCGCCTCGGTCGGACCGGCACCGATGATGGCATGTCCCGCTGTCGCCCCCTTGAGGTCCGAGAGCTCCCGTTTCGCCCGCTCCAGTTCCGCCCGGAGGAGCCGTGCCCGTCGCGCGAAGGCAATACCGAACATCGTCGGCTGTACTCCGAATCGGCCGCGATCGAACAACCTGACCCCGAGCGCTTCTTCAAGCCGCTGCAGGCTCTTGGTCAGGGCGGGCTGGGACAGATGCAGCTCCGCTGCCGCCGCCCGCAGGTTCCTGTGTTCGAACGCCGCGAGGAAATGGTCGATCTGGCGCGTGTCCACCGTACAGGCCTCCTTGGGATAAATATTCCATTAGGTTATTAATAGCTAAAAAACATTCAATATTTCTTATTGAAATTCCGCATTACGATCATCGGTCGAAGGAGGGTCTTCAAAAACCTCCCGCGTCCGGACGTGCACCTCCGCCCTGACCCGGCCGCCACGAACGAACAGGCGGAGACCGCCGAAACCGCCGGTAGACGCCGGCGGCCAGGAACAGGGGTTAGAGCGATGCGTAAATTGGCACTGCTCGTCGCCGCGCTGTCGGTTGCCTATGGAACGGCGCGGGCGGACGACCTGAAGATCGGTTTTCTTACAACTGTAAATTTCGGACCCGGCCAGGAACAGTTGAAGGGTTTCAAACTGGGTCTCGGATCACTTGGCTGGGCGAAGGACGGCGACAAACTCGCGGGTCGGCCGACGAGGGTCGAGTGGTGCGACGATCGTCGCCGGCCGGATATCGGCGTCGATTGCGTAAAGAAGATGCTGCAGCAGGGTACGCAGGTCGTCGCCGGGGTCCTGTGGTCGAACATTCTGATGGCCGTTCAGCGCTACGTCCGTCGCAGCGACGCGATACTCGTTGCGACCAACGCCGGGACCTCGCCGCTCGCAGGCAAGCTTTGCAGCAAGCGTTTCATCTGGGCTTCGTGGCAAAACGATGCCTGGGCGGAGACCACCGGCAAGATGGCGGCGGACGAGGGGATGAAGCGCGTTGTCCTGATCGCGCCCAACTATCAGGGCGGAAAGGACCAGTTCAAGGGCTTCAAGCGCTTCTACACAGGCGGCAAGGTCGTCGACGAAATCCTCTTCAAGCTGGGACAGACGGACTTTCAGGCCGACTTCACGCGGATTACCGCGAAGAAGCCGGACGCCGTCTTTGCCTTTGCGCCCGGCGGAATGGGGATCGCGTTCATGAGGCAGTGGAAAGCCGCCGGCCTCGACAAGAAGATGAAGCTCTACACCGTCTTCATGGTGGACAATACGACATTGAAGGCGATGGGCGAGGCGGCAGCGGGTTCGGTCCATGTCAATTACTGGAGCGCCGACCTCGACAATCCGGCGAACCGGAAGTTCGTGAAGGATTATGTCGCCGCCTACGGGGCGCCGCCGTCCAACTATGCGGCACAAGCCTATGACGCGGCACTTCTGATTGGCCTAGGTGCGAAGGCAATCGGCGCCGCTGGGAGGGTCGACACCTTGAAGATGATGGCGGCGATGCGCACGGCGGACTATCCGTCGGTGCGAGGCAAATATGCCTACAATGTCAACGGGATGCCCATCCAGACCTACTATCGCCGAGAGGTGGTGCCTGGCACCGCAGGCAGCCTGACCATCAAGACGACCGGCCCGGTGATCGCCGGCTACAAGGACCCTTACTGGCAGGCCTGTCCGGCCGGCGAGAGGTGATGGCAGTCGCCGACTGTCGGAAATCATGACCAAGGCAGCGACGCGTTTACGAGAGGAGCCACCGATGGGACTAGATGCTGCAGGACTGGGACGGCTGGTCGAGCCGGACCGGGTGCACAAAAGCTGTTACACCGACCCCGAAATCTTCGACATGGAGATGGCACGCATCCACGAAGGTGCCTGGACATATGTCGGTCATGGAAGCCAGGTAAAGAACGCGGGCGACTATTACACCGCTCTCATTGGCCGGCAGCCCATGATCATGGTCCGTGGGCAGGACGGGGAGGTGCGGGTCTTCTACAACCGCTGCCCGCATCGCGGCGCCATGCTGTGCAGCGACCGGCATAACAATACCGGCCGCATGTTCCGCTGTTCCTATCACGCCTGGATGTTCAACCTCGATGGCTCCGTCGCGAGCATTCCGGCGATGAACGGCTATGACGGCACCCGCTTCTCGAAGGACATGGCCGACGCCCAGCTGAAACCGGCCGCGCGGGTCCAGAACTACCGGGATTTCTACTTCGTCAGCCTCGCCAAGGACGGGCCGGACCTGGAGACCTATCTGGGGGACGCGACCCTCGCCTTCGACCAGATGGTCGACCGGGCGCCGGACGGCGAGATCGAGGTCGTGGGCGACTGCTTCCGCATGATCCAGCAGTCGAACTGGAAGATTTTTCTCGAGAACCAGCTCGACGTCTCCCACCCCTCGGCGACCCATGAATCGACGGGTATCGCGACCTCGCAGATCGAGCGGGAGATGGCCAAGCGCGACGGCGCCGCGCCGCTGTCCTACAGCTTCCTCTCCGCCTTCAAGATGCCGATCGAGGACTGGCGGAAATTCGAGACCGTCGGCTTGCCCCAGGGCCACTGCATGCTGCAGGGCTATATGGGCCTTCGCCCGCGCGACCCGGACACGGTCGAGTACGAGGACCTGATGATCAAGGCCTACGGGCCGGACCGGGCGGAGGAGATACTCTCGACCGACCTTCATCACGTCCTGGTCTATCCCAGCCTGTCTGTCCAGCCGCCGCTTCAGCAGCTCCGCGCGATCCGTCCATTGGCTCATGGCAAGACCATGACCGAGATCTGGCACTTCCGCTTGAAGGGGGCACCGGAGGCGATCTACCAGCGGGCGCTGGACTATTTCTACATGGTCAATTCGCCCTCCACGATGGTGAACGCCGACGACCTGCACAACTTCTGGAAATGCCACCAGGGCCTGATGAGCGATGGCGGTGACTGGGTGAGCCTGCACCGGAACGCCGGTCAGGACAGCGACGACAATGGCACGCTCCATTCCGCTCCGGACACGATGAGTGAAATGCCCCTCAGGAGCATGATGCAGGCCTGGAAACGCTACATGACAGCGGAGGCGTGACGATGAACGAACTCACACCTGTCAAGAATGCTCAGGCGGCGCCCCCGGTCGCCGACGTCGACGTCGAGACACAGCTTGCGGTCGAACGCTTCCTCTATCTCCAGGCGGAGATACTGGACGACAAGCGCTGGCACGACTGGCTGGATCTCTTCATGCCGGACGGCCGCTACTGGATGCCGGCAAGCGAGGATCAGACCACGGGCGAAGGCGTTGCCAACATTTTCTGGGAAGATCTCGATTTCATGAACGTGCGGGTCCGGCGCAACAGCCACCCGCATGCCTGGTCCCAGTCCCCGCCAAACAAGCTGAGCCACGTCGTCTCCAATGTCGTGATCGAAAGCGTCGATCCCGCAACGGGCGACGTGGTCGTCCGGTCGAAATTCCACTGTTCGGAATACTACCGGTATCAGCAGCGGCACTTCGCGGGGAAATACCGGCACCAACTGAAGAAGACCCCGGAGGGCTATCGCATCCAGCTCCAGAGGGTCGACCTCCTGAATGCCGAGGGGCCGTTCGAGTACGTCATGCAGTGGTGGTTGTAGGGGAGACCAACCACACCCCGGACCTGGCCCGGGGTCTCTCGGCGCGTGTACGCGGCTTTCGGGAGACCCCGGCGCTCCGGCCGGGGGGCGCGCGACTTATTCGAGCAGTATCCCCGCGCGTCCTGAGGGGGCCGCCTCGGCGGCCTCCGAAGGGCGGGAAATTGGGCGCCCCGGTCATTCGAGGCCCTCTTTCAGGGGCGCCTCCCAGGATGGCCATGTCGTGTGAACGCGAAGCTCAGCGAAAAGCTACGCGCCCGTCCGCTGAACGCCTGCCCCCCATGCCGTGGCGGCCATTGCCGCCGCCGCCGTGGCGCGTCTACTCTCCTCGCAAATCATAAACGGGAGGAAAGACGTGAGCTCAGCCGAAGACCGCAGCAAATACGGCCCCCTGGCCATGACTGTCGAAGAGCATGTCAGGATGACCATGCGCGACGGCGTCGAACTGTCCTGCAAGATCTATCGCCCCGACGCCGAGGGCGCCTATCCCGCGCTCTTCGCGGCGTCGCCCTACCAGTATGAGACCGACACGATCCCGCACAGCCCGCTTTTCCTGTGGCGGGAGGTCGGTCCGGTCGAATGGTATGTCAGCCACGGCTACACCTACGTCCATGTCGATGTGCGCGGGACCGGCAATTCCGGCGGTTCCTACTGCTTCTTCGGCGAGGCGGAACAGAACGACCTCTACGACGCCGTCGAGTGGATCGCGGCACAGGACTGGTGCGACGGCAATGTAGGCGGCATCGGCCAGAGCTACTACGCCTGGTCCCAATGGTTCCTCGGCATCGTCAACCCACCGTCGCTCAGATGCATCGCGCCCTATGACGGCGCCATCGACATGTATCGCGGTTGCGCCTATCACGGCGGCATCTACTGCGATTTTATGAGTTTCTGGTACAACCAGCTTGTCCGGCCCAACAACCTGCACCGGCCGGCGAACGGCTCCGGCAGCGGTCAGCTTCTCGATCTCGACTTGGGACGGGAGTTCATTACCCACCAGCTCTATGACGACTGGTGGAAGGAACGCTCCGCCTACGAGCGGGTGAAGCAGATCCAGGTTCCGCTGCTGTCCATCGGCCACCAGGGCAAGATGGGGCTGCACGAGCGCGGCAACATCCTGGGCTACGAAGAGGCCGAGTGCCCGAAGAAACTGGTCCTCACCGGCGCCAAGGACGTCTTCGAGGCGCACGATCTCTTCGACAAGATCGACTTCCACGAGGAATGGCTGAAGCCGTTCTACGACCATTATCTCAAGGGCGAGGACAACGGCTACCCGGAGAAGACACCCGACGTGCGCATCTATGTCCGGGGCGACGAGACCTGGCGGGACGAGCCGGAATGGCCGCTGCCGCGCGCGGAATACGTGCCTTATTACCTGGGGGCGGGTCCGACCGGCAGCGTCACCTCGCTCAACGACGGGAGCCTCTCGACCGAGCCGCCCGGGGCAGACGGTGGGGCAGACGGCGCGGCGGAGGGCGGGTCGACCGAGTTCAGCTATCCCGACCCCCAATGGCAGTTCGGCAACGCGAAGCCGACCCCCTTCGGCCCGGATCCGGTCGCCCGCAACTTGACCTTCACGACCGACATATTGGAGAGCGACGTCGAGGTCGTCGGACCCATCGTCTTCGAATTGTTCGCGTCGTCGAGCACGATCGATACCGAATTCTTCGTGAAGGTCTACGACCAGCTTCCTCAGGCCGAGGAGGAGCGGGCCGCCGGACGGCAGCCGATGGCGGTCAATGTCTCCAAGGGGTGGCTGCGTGCGTCCCACCGCGAAAAGGACGAGGCGCGCTGGAAGCCGATCCGGCCTTTCTATACACACGCCAATCCGGAACCGATCGAACCCGGCATCGTCTACAAGTATGAAATCGAGGTTCTGCCCTGCGCCTATCGGTTCAGGAAGGGGCATCGCATCCGCCTGGACCTGTCGAATGCCGATAACTTCTTCACCGATTCGCTCTTCACCCACCTCTATTCCTATTACAAGGTCGGGACCGACACGTTCCATCACAATGCCGAGCATGCGTCCCGCCTGCTTCTGCCGATCGTCCCGATCGAGGGGTAACGCTGCATTCATGCCGGCAGACACCTGCTTCCCGTCCTCACCCCGTGAGGGGGAGGCAGGGAAGGGGATCCGTCGCGCCCAGCGCCGGTCTCCGTCAATGAGGCGTGTTTTCGCGCTCCTTCTCCATTCCGACAATTCCCCCTGGGAAGCGGGAAAGGGCGGAACTTGAGGACACGGCACCTTATTCGCCGACTGGCAGGCAACCCGTCATGACCACCAACTCCGCCACCGACACCGCGCCCGAGGAGCTCAGCAAACGACCGCCGATCGTGCTGCTGGTCGCCTTCGTCGCTGTCAGCCTGATCGCCGGGGTCATGTACGCACCGTCCTTGCCGGCGATGGCCGTGCGCTTCGGGGTGTCGGACCTGACGATCCAGCTGACCATGTCGGTCTACCTCATTGCCTATGCGGTGGCGCAGTTGTTCGTCGGGACCCTGTCGGACTGGCTCGGTCGGCGGCCCGTCATGCTCGGTGGGCTCGCCCTGTTCACCGCCGCGAGCATCGTCGCGGCGCTCGCGGCCGACATCGAGCTTCTGATCGGCGCACGTCTTCTCCAGGCTTTGGGTGCAAGCGTCGGCTTCGTCGTCAGCCGGGCCATCGTCCGCGACTGTTTCGACACCGCGAGCAGCGTCCGCTACCTCTCATACCTCGGCATGGCCTCGGGCCTGACGCCCGCCCTGTCACCCATGCTGGGCGGCGTCCTGGAGGCCTGGGCCGGATGGGAGGCGAGCTTCTGGTTCATGGCGGCGCTGGCTTTCGTCGCGGTTTCGGCCGCCGGCGCGTTTCTGGGCGAGACGCACCCCTCGCACCGGCGGATCGCGCCGGGCATCGGGACCGTTGCGGGCGGCTATCTCTCGCTTCTGAAAAACCCGATCTTCCTGGGCTACAGCCTGACGGTGGCCGTCGCGACCGGTATCTTCTTCACCTTCATCACCGGCGCGCCGGGTTTCCTCATTGGCCGCTACAACATTCCGCCGGACATCTACGGCTTTTATGCCGCCTCGATGCCAGCCGGCTTCATTTCCGGGAATTTCCTGTCGAGCCTCGTGTCCCGGCGTCTCGGCATCAACCGCGCGATCTTCCTGGGACTCGCAATCTCGATACCCGCCGGCGTCGCCATCACCCTGGTCGCACTCGACGGCGGTTTCAGCACCGTCGGCTTCGTCGTGCCCATGTATTTCTTCGGCATCTCGGCAGGCCTTCTGGTGCCGAACGCTTTCGCCGGTGCGATCGGGGCGAACCCGCGCCTCGCCGGCATGGCATCCGGCCTGTCCGGGTTCCTGCAGATGGGCGCGGCCGCATTGGCGACAACCGCGGTCGGCGCGCTCGACCGCAGTTCGCTCATGCCCTATGCCCTGATGCAGCTCTCCCTCGCGGTGGCCAGCGCCCTGATCTTCGTCGCGCTCTGGTCGCTGAACCGCCGCCGATCCGTCGCCGCCTAGAGATCGGCGATGTAGGCGGCCATCCGCTCCCGCGCCTTCATGTCGGGCATCCGGCCGTAGCCCGCCTGGACATTGTCCGCCATGTGGCGCGCGCGGCTCGTGCCGGGGATCACGCCGGTCATGGCCGGGTGGGAGACGACGAACTTCAGTAGAAACTGCGCCCAGCTGCCGATGTCGTAGTCCTTCGCCCAGGCCGGTAGGGGCTTGCCGCGCACCCGACGGAACAGGCCGCCCAGCCCGAAATTCCGATGGGTCACGAGCGCGCAGCCGACCTCCTGGCACAACGGAAAGAGGTTCTTCTCATACTGGCGCCGGTTGATGGCGTAGGGCACCTGGACGAAGTCGATCTTCTCGTTCCGGACGATGGGCGCGAGCTCGTCGAACACCGAGTCCGAATAGTGGGTGACGCCGATATACTTGAAGACCCCGCGCTCCTTGTAGGCCTTGAGCGTCTTCAGCTGCGTGCGCCAGTCGCGCAGGTTGTGCACGTACATCAACTCGATCGTCTTGGTGTTGAAGAATTTCAACGCCTGTTCGATCTGGGCAATGCCGTCTTCCCGGTCGTTCGCGCCGATCTTGGTTGCGATGAAGACCTTCTCGCGCAGCTTCAGGTCGGTGACCAGCTGCCCGGCGACCCGTTCGGACCGGCCGTAGCCGTTCGCCGTGTCGATGACCGTGCCGCCGCCGGCGATCAGCGCCTCGAGGACGCCGCCCAGCCGGGCACGCCATTCCGGCGTCAGGTCGTGCATGGGGCCGGTCGCGGCGGTCACGGCGGTTGGCCAGCCCAGGCCGCTGAGGCCGGCTGCCCCGGCGACGGCCCCCGTGGCGGCAAGGCCTTTCAGCGCGTCGCGGCGTCCGAGGGCAAAGGGATCGGTGGTCATTGTCGGGCTCCTTCCAGGGCCGGCTTCTCCGCCGGCGGGGGTGAGGGGGTGTCGCGGGTAAGGGTGGCGTGGCGCCGGCCTAGGGCGACGGCGGTGGCGAGCCACACGACGGCGACGCCGACCATGCCGGCCGCGATGGCGGCAAAATCGGCGCCCGCCGCCCTCAGCCAGGAGAATATCCAGATGCTGCCGACATCCCCGCCCCGATAGACCGCGGTGTCGATGAAATTCTTCGCCTTGTATTTGGCCTTGGCGTCCAACGGGGTGAACAAGGCCTCCCGCGCCGGCCGGGCGAGGGCATATTGCGCCGCCCGTCGGACGGCCTGCAGACCGGCGATCATGATCAGGGTCGGCCCCAGCGCCATGACGGCGAAGCCAGCCCCGACGACAAGGGGCAGCGCGGCCAGGCCCCAGCCGACACCAAATCGTCTAAACAGCCGCCCCGCCACAAAAAGTTGGAGCGCGAAGGTCGCGCCGTTCGCCAGAATGTCGAACAGGGCGAAGATCTGCGTCCGTTCCGCCCGGTCGGTCGTCGCGGCCTGGATGAAGTGCGCCTGGGTGTAATAGAGAAGGGTCGCCGCCGCGGTCATGAACAGGAAGAAAAGGGCAATCCCCGCGAGGTAGGGGGAGCGCAGGACCATACCCAGGCCTTCCAGCACGCCGCCGCCGATGACGGTCTTGTCGCCGGCGCGGGCTGCGGTGGCGGCCGCGATCTCGTCAGCGTCCCGGGTCTCCTTGTTCGCGAGAACGCGCCGCATGCAGAAAAGCGCGGCTTCCAGCGCGAGCGCGGCCACGAGCAGCATGTGGACCGGCCCGATCAGCTCCACGAATAGGGCGACGATGATCGGGCCGAGCAGGGCGCCGGCCGATCCTCCCGCGGCGATGAAGGGGAAGAGGCGCTTGCCCTGGTCGCTGGTGAAGAGGTCGTTCAGGAAGCTCCAGAAGACGGAAACGACGAACAGATTGAAGACGCTCAGCCAGACGAAGAAGACGACGCCGATCCGCCCCAGCGCATCGGTCAGCAGGAGTACGGCCCAGAAGAGCAGAAGGTTGACGATGAAGAAGCGGTAGACAGCCGGGACGATGCGCGGTTTCGGGGCGCGGGAGACGACGGCGCCGTAGAGCGGCGCCGCAATCAGCATGGCGATGAACGTGTAGAGGAACATCCACTTCAAATGATCCAGGTCGCGCGCGATCGCCATCTGGTCGCGCACCGGGCGAAGCATGCTGTAGCCGCCCAGCAGGAAGAAGAAATAGAAAAAAGACCACAGGAGCGCGGGGACTTCGCGGTCGCGGGCGTCGACGAGGCGGGCGAGCAGGCTTCTTACCATCGGAAAATCAAGCGGCAGGTTGGCGGGATTGGCCAGTCACATCCTCGTGGGCTGGGGCGCGGTACATGCAAGGCTGGTATCCCGCTCTTCGACAAACTATCGCCATTATTGATAAGCTGCCCCCATGGATATTGCCGACATGAAGACCTTCGAGGCGGTCGCGCGCCTCGGCGGCATGAACCGGGCCGCGGGCGAGCTGAATACGGTCCAGTCGAATGTAACGGGCCGGATCCGGCGGCTGGAGGACGAACTGGGCGTCGAGTTGTTCGAGCGGCGCAGCCGGGGCGTCGTCCCGACGGCGGCCGGCGAGCGCCTGTTGCCCTACGCGCACCGGGCGCTCCGGCTGTTCGAGGATGCCCGCCGCGCCGCGACCGACGACGGCACGCCCGCGGGTCCGCTGGTCGTCGGTTCGCTGGAGACGACCGCGGCCCTGCGCCTGGCGCCGCTGGTCGGCGCCTTTGTCGCGGCCTATCCCGACGTCGACCTGACTCTCAGGACGGGCACGACCGCCGAGATGATCGACGCCGTCGTCGCCGACCGGGTCGAAGGCGCCTTCGTCTGCGGACCCGTGGATCACCCGCAGCTCGTGGTGGAGCCGGTCTTTCGCGAGGAACTGGTCGCCGTGACCGCGCCGGGCGTTGCCTCGCTCGACAGCGCCCTTCGGGCGGGAGACGCGCGGATCGTCGTCCTCCGCGCCGGCTGTTCCTATCGTCAGCGGCTCGAGGACATTCTTGCCAGGCGGGGAACGATCGGGCCGCGGCTGCTGGAATTCGGCACGGTCGAGGCGCTGATCGCCTGCACCGGGGCGGGGCTGGGGATTACCCTGTTGCCGCGCGCAATCGCCGAACCGTGCCGTGCCGAGGGGCGCGTCGCCCTGCACGACCTGGCTCCCGAGGAAAGCATCGCGGAGACCGTCTTTGTGCGACGCCGGGATCGACGCCAGTCCAGTGCGCTGTCGGCCTTCCTGGCCGCGTCGCGCGCAGCACCACCGGCGCTCGCGGCAGAATAGATATCTCGATTCATGATTGGATAGATCAAGATAAATCAGTTTTTCATTCGCCTGATCGCCCTATATCGATGGGCAGTAGGCGGCCGCGACCCCACCCGTGTCGAATGCGAGGAATCCCATGGTCGTTGAGACAGACTTGATGCGCCGTCTGCGGTTGGCGACGCCGGTCATCCAGGCGCCAATGGCGGGCGGGGGTGACACGCCGTCGATGGTGGCGGCGGTCGGCGAGGCCGGTGGTTTCGGATTTGTCGGCGCGGCCTATCTAACGCCCGATGCCCTCTCCGCGGCGGCGGAAGAGATACGGCGGAAATCCGACAGGCCGTTCGGCATCAACCTATTTGCGCCGTCGCCCGCTCCGGAGATGCCGCCGGACGCCGCGCGGGCGGTGTCGCGCGTCGCGCCCTACTACGAAGAGCTGGGCCTGCCGGAACCCGCCGCGCCGGCCCCGCCCGTGGACCGTTTCGCCGAGCAGGTGGCCGCCATGCTGGACAGCGGCGCCGCAGCCTTTAGCTATACCTTCGGCCTCATGCCCGACGAGGTCGTCGCGGCTGCGAAGGCACGCGGCATGCTCGTGATGGGGACGGCTTCCACCGTCGCGGAGGCGCTCGAACTGGAACGCTCCGGCGTCGACGTCGTGATCGCGCAGGGGTCGGAGGCGGGCGGGCACCGGGCGACCTTCCTGGGCGACGCCGAATTGTCGGCCGTCGGCACGATGGCGCTGGTTCCCCAGGTCGTCGACGCGGTTTCCCTGCCGGTCATAGCCTCGGGCGGGATTATGGACGGGCGCGGCATCGCCGCCGCCCTCGCCCTCGGGGCCCAGGCGGTCCAGATGGGCACGGCCTTCCTGACCACCGAAGAGGCCGGTATCCCCGACGTCTACAAGACGGCCCTCGCCGAAGGGCGGGAAGACCGGACGCGTCTGACCCGAGCCTTCTCCGGCCGCGCGGCCCGGGGCATCTCCAACCGATTCATGGAAGAGGTCGACGCCGCGGGCGACATCCTGCCCTTCCCGATACAGAACGCCCTGACCCGGCCGATGCGGACGGCGGCGGGCACCCAGGGCAACGCCGAGTTCCTGTCGCTTTGGGCAGGGCAGGGCATCCGCCTCGCCCGCCCGGGCGCGTCCGGCGATCTGGTACGGCGGCTCGCGGCGGAGACCGATGCCGCGATCGCCCGGTTGGGCGCCCTCGTCTGAAATCAGTCCGCCAGTGGCAAGTCGTCTAGCCGAAGATCGCCTCGGGGATGAGGGCCGAGACAGTCACATTCGGCAGGTCGACGACGTTCGAGATGCGCAGGTCGCAGGCGACCGAGCAGATGATATAGGCCTGCTGCGCCGAGAAGCCGCGCTCCTGAAGCAGTTCCATCATGTTCAGCAAGGCGTTGCGGGCCGCGAGGGTCAGGTTCTCGCCATGATTCTCGCCGTCCGCGTCGACGGGATAGCCCATCGCGCCGATGAAATTCTTCGGCGCGGCATGCTCCGGCTCGGTGAAATAGCCGGGATGGGAGAAATAGGGGGCGCGGAACGACCGACGCTCGGCCAGGCCCTTGTGCAGCTTGAAGCGGACGGCGACGGTGGCCCCCATCTCGATGGCGGTCACCGAGACTTCGCCGTCGCCCTGCGCATAGTGCCCGTCGCCCGTGGAGAAGAGAGCGCCCGGGACGTAGACGGGCAGCAGGAGCTTTGACCCCCTTGTCAGCTGCTTGACGTCGAAGTTGCCGCCGTTCTCGCGGGGCGGTCCGGTGCGCAGGCCGGCGGCCGCACATCCGCCCCCCGCCGGGATGGCGCCGGTCGGGTAGGGAGGGCGGGCTGCGCCGCCGCGTTCCGCCAGGCGCCGTTCGCGCGCCTCCCACTCGGCCTGTTTCTCGGCCGACGGCGCGACGCCCGAAATGCCCATGAAGGGGGCGGCCGGGATGCGCACACCGGGGATCTGCTCCGATGTCGCCCACCCGTCCTTCAGACGCCAATGCACCAGGAACGGGTCGGTCATCAGGTCGCGGAGGAATCCCATGCCGGGCATGATGGCGCTGAAGCCCCATGCCTCCGGTTCGATGTCCAGGAACTCCACTTCCAGCGCGTCGCCGGGCTCGGCGCCCTTGACGTAGACGGGGCCGGTCAGGGGATGGACGGCCCCGGTATCCACAGTGGGAAAATCCGCTTCGGTCGATCCGGGTGGCAGGGTGCCGTCGACGGCGTCGCGGGTTTCGATCACGACGTCTTCGCCTTCGCCGACCTCGATGACAGGCGTCAGATCGTGGTGGAAGCGGTTATGGCCGATATGCGGCTGGTCCCGCAGCGGCTTGTCGCGATCGATACTGATTCTGTGCATGACGGCCCTCTATAAGGTGAGACCCGTCCCGGGATAGGCGGCGCGGTCAGGCGGCGGCAGCGGCTGACGGGTTATCGAGGGCGCAATATTGAATGCGCTCCAGGCGACCGACAAGGGCCACGGCCCCCACATGATGCGCGCCGAGGTCCAGATCCCGCACGTCGATCCGCTGGGCGCGTTCGCGATCGCCGTCGATGGTCAGCACAACCGGGTCCGCGTCCGGCGACCAGGCAATGCGGTGGCGACGTCCGGCGGTGGCGCCTGTCGCGCGATCCGCCTTGACGACGGCCCGGAGCCGTGTCCAGGCCTGCAGGAAAGCGCGTGCCCGCCTGTCGCGCGGCAACGCGCCCAAGGCCACGGCGGCTTCCGCCCCGAAGGTTTCGGCCGCAAGCGACAGGACATCGAGCACGGGGCGGATCCGCTCGACGTCGATCCCCAGGGCCGTCCCGCAAGTCGCGGCGACCACCGAGCGATCGCGTGTCGTCGATGTGCACAGGCGCAGGGGTGGTCCGGCGCGACCCGCGCGCAACAGCGGCGCGTCGGAGGGGTCCGCCTGCGCCCCCGCCCAGTCGATGTCGGGTCCGAGATAGCGTTCCGCGACCGCCCGCGTCAGGCGCACGGGGGCAGGCCGTCCTATCCACAGGTGGGCGTCTCCGTTCGAGGGGAGCGGATGGCTTGGGCGCATCGGCCACTTGCCCGTAACTGTGTCGATGAAAGCGGTCATGCGGGCGCGCCATACGACGCGGGGTGCGATTGCGAATGACAAATAATAATGGAAATTATCCCGCTCTCATGGTCGTCCTTCGGCGCCGGCGATCGCGGTTCCAAGTGCATCGACGACGGCACCCGGCGCTGGTTCCGCTGCTCCACACCGTCGTCGCAACGGAAACCGTTCGGGAGGCCCGTCGGCCAATCATCGTTAATTGGGCATGAGATCGGCTGCCCGTCCGCCGACAGATATCGGGTTGGCGGGTCAGCGTGGGCGAGGCTCTGTGGTTGCGACTTCTTCAACGAACCGTCACTGGAAATCAGTTGGACCAAGGGCCCCGGTAGCAATCTTCCGCTGTGAGAGTGTCAAAGATCGATGAAAGCAGAATTTCCGATATAGGTTAAATATGATATAAAATCTCTCCGAGACGTTAAATATATCGGAGGTGAGGACTGTGTTGGGAGGAGGCCCGCCAAAAGAAAGTATCCTTGGCACGAAGCTCCTCCGGTGTCGGCGGGATGCGCCCGGATCGGGTAATGGGCACCTTCGAAACATCCTGTGAAATGGTTGAACATGGTCCTGTTCAGGACGCGCCGGTTCATGCATCAGCGAAGCACGTAACTGGGAACCCGGGCGATTAGTCGGGAACGCTTCCACGGGCGAGGACGAATCAATCGTCGGGGAAGCACCAATTCGTCGGCGGCTTGCCGTTCGACAAGGTTGCTGGGATCGGAAGCGGATGATATTGAAGCATGGCAAGAACGCCTCCGGGGAGACTGATCGAAATATGTCGGGCTTTGGCCGAGTGATCGGAGGGCTTGCGCGCGGGTTGAGAAATGTGTTTCCCGAGCGTGAGTTCCACTACCGTGCGCGGGGACGTGTGCGGTATTTTACGATCTCTCGGGGTACCCAGTTCGGTCTCGCGTTCCTGTTCGCCGCCTTTGTCGGCTGGAGCGTTTTCGCCACCTTCTATTTTGTGACCTTTGACCGGGTGATGCGGAACAAGGGCCTGGAAGTCGCCCAGGCGCGCCGCTCCCAGCGGGAATTGCTGGTCGAGGTCGGCAGGTTCAATAGCCGCCTTCAGGAAGTCACGCGCAATCTGGAGAAGAGCCGGGCGGAGCTGAACCGCCTGGCGGGACGGCGTGTCAAGACGGCGCGTGCCGGGACCGCGAAAACGGGCCAGATGAACGCGGCGCGGGAGCAGGCGAAGCGCTCGCGTGCCCAGCTCGAAACGCAGATCAAGGTTCTGTCGAAAAGCTGGGGAGAGTTGAACCGCCGCAGCGCGACCCTGGAGACGGGCCTCAAGACCATCGGCACCGACGTCGAGACGATCCTCGCCCGCCATACGGCGGTAAAGAAGGAACGCGACGCTCTGGTCGCCCGTGTCGGTACGCTGCGCAGGGAAATCACCGACCTGCGCCGGGAACAGGACGAACTGGTCACGTCGCTGGACAAGCGCACGGTTCGCAATATCGAGGATATCGAGAAGGTCGTTGCGATGACCGGTCTCGATGTCGACAAGCTGGTTGCCCAGATGTCCTCCACGGGCAAGGGCGGGCCGGTCAACGAAATCACGGTCGCCTCGGCCTCCGACACGCTGAGCGTCAAGGTGGCGCGTCTGCAGGCCCGGGCCGAGCGCTGGAAGGTCTTACAAAAGGTGGTGCGCAATCTGCCGCTGATCGCACCACTCGATCACTACAGAAAAGCAAGCGGTTATGGGGCGAGACGCGACCCGTTCACCGGACGTTGGTCGCGACATAATGGGCTCGATTTCGCGTATCACATCAACACGCCTGTCCTCAGCACGGCACCAGGCAAGGTCGTCTATGCCGGCTGGCGGGGCGGATACGGGTGGTTCATCGAAATCGATCATGGAATGGGTATCCGCACACGATACGCCCACCTGAAGAAAATCCTGATTACCAAAGGCCAGAAGGTCGGGTTCAGGGAAAAGATCGGCCTGCTCGGCACATCCGGCCGCAGCACAGGTCCCCATGTTCACTACGAGATCGTGGTTGACGGTAAACCGAACAACCCGATGAAGTTCATCACGGCGGGCAAATATGTTTTCAAAGGGTAGTCCCAAAACCACCACCACCGGTGAAGCCATGAAACCGGAAGAACCGGCTCCGCGGCCGTCCAAACCGGCTCCGCGTCCCTCCAGCATGCCGTCCATCGTCAGCGAGGGTCTGCATGTCACGGGTAACATGATCAGTGACGGCGACGTCCAGATCGACGGCACGATCGAAGGCGACGTGCGCGGCCGGACTCTTACGGTCGGGATCAACGGCAAGGGCATCGGCAAGGTCGAGGC
>CAYGKX010000001.1:23234-24770 GCA_964350225.1 uncultured Rhodospirillaceae bacterium
TCATGGGCGAGATTACGGCCGAGAATGTCCGTATTTCGAAGTCGGCCAAGGTTCGCGGCGACGTCGCACAGGATTCGCTGACAATCGAATCCGGCGCGGAGTTCGAAGGCTATGTGCGCAAGCGCGAGAATGCGGGCGCCGCGAAGCCGACGGCAGCCGCGGCCGCAAGCAGCGGCGAAGGCGGACGCAGCATGTTCCAGAAGGCCGGTGCCGCCGACGCGAAGAAGTCGGGCGAAGCGGCCGACGCCAAGACGGCGGCCGCCGGCTGATCCGTTCGGCAGCCTGCACTCGAACCAGGCAAGAAAACCGGCGTTGTCCTATCGGACTTCTTCGGGGCCCCAAGCTCGGGTTCTAGGAAGCCAACAGGGTTGAGTACGCCTCCGGCGCGATGTTTCCGCCGGAGGCGACAACCACTGTCGTGCGGCCGTTCGTCCGGATCTTTCCGGCCAGGAGCGCCGCGAGCGCAGCGGCTCCGCCGGGTTCCAGCACCAGCTTAAAACGTTCTGCCGCGTCGCGCATCGCCGCGCGTACCTCGTTGTCCGACACGACCAGGCCGCCGGCGAGGAGCCGACGGTTGATGGCAAAGGTCAGCGTGCCAGGCGCCGCGACCTGAAGAGCGTCGCACAGCGTGGGCGGGTGCCCGGCGTTGGACAGGCGTTTTCCAGCCGCGAGCGATCGCGCGGTATCGTCATAGCCCTCCGGCTCCACGCACCAAACGGCGCAGCCGGGGGCCTTGGTTTCAAGGGCCGTCGCCACTCCTGCCGTCAGGCCACCCCCGCTGCAGGGAACCAGGACCAGCCCCGGCGTTAGACCGAGCGCCGCGCATTGGTTCGCGATCTCCAGTCCGACGGTCCCCTGTCCCGCGACGATATCCGGATCGTCGTAAGGCGGTATCATGGAAGCACCCGTCTCCCGGCACAGCGCCTCTGCTATTGACGCGCGGTCCTCCCGAACCCGGTCGTAGCCGATGACGGTGGCCCCCAGCGCGCGGGTGCGGGCGGCCTTGTAGGCGGCCGCGCCGTCGTCCGGCATCACGATCGTCGCCGCGATCCCCGCGAGGGCGGCGGCGGCCGCGACGGCCTGGGCATGGTTGCCGGAGGAATGGGCGACGATCCCGGCAATCCGTTCCCGTTCCGTCAGTCGTGCGATCCGGTTCAGGGCACCCCGGAACTTGAAGCTTCCGGTGCGCTGCAGGCTTTCCGCCTTGACGAAGACCCGCGCGCCCAGGCTGTCATCCAGTTCGGGATCGTTCAGGAGCGGTGTTACGGACGCAGCGCCGGCGATCCGCCTGGCGGCGGCGACGATGTCGTCGAGGGACGGCGGCGCGCTCAGAGCCCCAGGATCCCCGGGAGGGCCCGGAGGCTGTCGACCTCGACATCCGGCTGGGCGGGCAGCCGCTCGCGGCGCTGACCGTAGCGGTTGATCCAGACGACCCGAAATCCGAAGGCCGCCGCGCCGACGGCATCCCACGAGTTCGACGACTGGAAGGCGATTGCCTCCGCCGGAACGCCAAGCCGGTCGACGGCGAGTTGATAG
>CAYGKX010000001.1:24780-36769 GCA_964350225.1 uncultured Rhodospirillaceae bacterium
CGCTCGGATCCGGCTTGTAGACACCGAGTTCGTCGACGGAAAGCGACGCGTCGAGAAGGGCGTCGCAACCCGTGTGTTTCGCGGCGGCTTCCAGCATTTCCGGCGATCCGTTCGACAGGATGGCGAGCTTGAGGCCCGCATCCTTTAGGATCCCGAGTACCTCGGTGACCTCGGGAAAGGCGTCGATGTTCATATACAAGCCCATCAGCCGGTCGCGCAGCGACGGGTCGTCGATGCCCAAGGTGTCCATGGAATAGTCGAGCGCGTCGCCCGTTACGGTCCAGAAGGGCTCGTACAACCCCATGAGACTGCGCAGCCAGGTATACTGAAGCTGTTTCGCCCGCCATTCGGCCGACAGGCGGTCCGCCTTGTCGCCGAGCGCGTCGCGACATCGCTCCGTCGCCGAGTTGAAGTCGTACAAGGTGCCGTAGGCGTCGAAGACGCAGGCACGGATATTCTCAATCTGGGCCATTTCGGTCCTCCCCGTTCAGTCTTGCACCGGAAGCCGTCTTATGATGATGGCGGGACTGTAACAGGGGGATGGCGGACAGGCGACGCCTGGCGCGTACACGCGCGCATCAACTGTCCGCGCGCTCGCTGCCAGGTGGGCAGGAGCATTCCCGGGCGCAGCGCACCGGTCAGCAGGGCGGCGTCCCGGGCAGGTTGTCGGGCTTTTCCTTGCGAGCGAGACGGAACGGATCGGGGCGGTCGCCCTTCTTCCCCGCTGTCTTTGCGCTTCTGGCCGGTGCCTTGGGCTTGACGGCGAGGGGCACAACCTTTCCGACGGCGGCCCGTGCGTCGCCGTTCGCCTTCTTGCGGGCGGCGACCGCCTTGCAGACCGTCTCGTAATCCTTCTCCGGTGTCTGCCAATGGCCCGACAGGCTGCCAAGCTGGACCTTCGCGCCGAGCTTCAGCCGGTAAATCGTATGAGCCTCCAGCACCCGCTTGACGTAGCCCCGCGTCTCGTCGAACTGGATCAGCTCGATCCAGTCGACCCAGTCGACGGTCTTCGACGTGCGCGGATCGCCATGGTAGCGCAGCCAGCGGTCGACCCGGTGGGCGCCGGCATTATAGGCGGCGAGCACGAGGGGGTAGGACCCGTCATAGAGCTTCAGGAGACGCTCCATATGCACGGTACCGAGGCGCAGGTTATAGGCGGGGTCGCGCGTCAGGCGCGACAGTGAGTAGGGGACCTTCAGATCCCGCGCTTCCATGCGGGCCGTGAAGTGCATGAGCTGCATGAGCCCGCGCGCGCCGACCCAGCTCTTGGCATGGGCCATGAACTCGCTCTCCTGCCGGATGAGCGCGTAGACCAGTGCCGGCTCCACCGTGTTGTCGGCAGGGAGGTCGATCACCGGGTAGCCTTTCCAGATCAGCGCCCATCCGTCGCGCTGGGCAAGCTTGGTCAGCCGGACACCGGTCTGGATCTTGTACTTCTTACCCGTGAGGCTCTGGATCGTCTTGGCGAGCCAGACATGCTCCGCTGGCGAACCGGCATGGTGGACCATCGCATGCAGCGCAAAGGCCCGGGCGTAATAGCCCTTGCCGACGCGGAGAAACTGCCATGTGGCCTGGACGACATCGGATTCGCTGTTGGCGATGTTGGGGCGCGCGAAGCTCTTGTCGTCGAGCAAGGTCAGGTTGCGCCGACCGATCTTTGCCGACGCGAGCTGGCCGTAGAACGTGGTCGGAAAGCGCACGGCGGTTGTGTAGAAGCTGCGCGCACTTTCCTTGTCACCCAGCCTCTCGGCCAGGCGGCCGCGCCAGTAGGCAACCCGCGCGGTCGCCCACGCCCAGCGCGCGGTTTCCGTCGCCCGGATGAAATGCTTGCGCGCACGTTGCGGATCCTTCAGGAGACGGAGCGCGATATAGCCTGCGAGCCACTCCGCCTGATGCTCGTTCTTTGTGTATTTCTGGCGGTGATCGGCGGCGAGCCGATAGGCCAGCGGGTAATTCCGCACCTGAATGGCGTGGCGGACCTGGACGTTCCGCTCTTTCCACCAATGGTTCGGACGGTTCAGCTTGCGCGGGGCGCGGGAGAGCAGCTGGATCGACGTCTGGGTCCGGCCGATCCGCCGGGTCCAGCGCATCTCGTCATAGAGGAAGTCCTCGCTGCCGCGGATCGTTTTCGGAACCTTGGCGAGCGCGGCATTGATGAGCCCGATGCGCAACCGGGTCCGACGGGACCGCATGAGGAGCCGGGCGTTGGCCGCGTCGCGGATGCCCGGCTCGAGGGCGACGAGCCGCATGAACTGCTCCGCCTGTCGCTTCTTGCCGCGGTAGAGCAGATAGTCCATCCGGGCCTGATGGTCCCGAGCCTGAAGATACTTCTTGTATCGCTCGTAGAAGGCTTTCTCGTCCCGGGACGCATAGACCGTATTGGCCCAGCTCCGCTTGATCAGGTCTTCAGCGTTGGTTCTCTTGCCGGCGCGGAGGAGGAGGTCGATCGCGGCGACCTGCCCGTCGAAGGTCTTCGGCGGTGCCTTGGCGTACCAGGAGATGACGAGTGCCGCCGGCGCGCCCGCGCCGACCCGGCGTTCGGCCATGCGGCGCAGTTGATTGGGCCAGGGCCAATCCGGCTTGCGCCGCGCGAAGGCGACGATATCTGCGAACGACATCTGCGTGTCGGTGCGGACCGCGGCATACCAGGTGACCATGTCGCGCCCGAGCGCGCTGCGGATCTGGTTCCTGAGCGCCAGCCCGCCGCGATAGTCTCGCCCGTCGATCGCGCGCACGGCGGCCGCAACGTTATTGAGGTCCTGTTGAGTAAGATTTGCCTGGGCGGGCAGACTGCCAGCGGCGCCAACCGCTCCCGCAACCGCGGCGGCCAGAATGGGCCGGCTGAAGAATCTCCCCGCACCGCTTCCCGAATTATCCCGCACGTCCGTCCCCCGGATGGCTGGAAGTGGTCACACAGCGCTCTATCGCTATACGGAAACCATAGCGCAAGTGTCCCTTCGGAGCCACCGGCGTCGCGGAGAAAACGTCAAGACTTCGGTCAGCAGCCGCGAGTATTGGTGCAATTTACATGGCGTCTGGACGTCCAGCGAACCCTTGGCACCCTTGGCAGGGTCTTCGCACCGGCCAGAGTCTTGTAGACCGCGTAGTTCTCCAGCACGCGCTGGATGTAGTTGCGCGTCTCGCCGAAGGGCACCCATTCGATCCAGTCGATCAGGTTCACCCGACTGCTGCGCGGGTCGCCGAACCGTTTGATCCACTGGTTCGCACGACTGGGGCCCGCGTTATAGGCGGCGATGGCAAGGACGAAACTGCCGCGAAATCGCGCAAGGAGCCGGTGCAGGTACCGCGAGCCGAGGCGCATGTTGTATACCGGGTCCGTGGTCAGCCGTTCGCGGTCGTACGGCAATTTGAGTGCGCGGGCGACCGATCGCGCGGTCGACGGCAAGAGCTGCATCAGACCCAGCGCCCGGGCGCTGCTCACCGCCTCGACATAGAACTCGGATTCCTGGCGAACGATGGACAGGGCTAGGGCCGGGTCGATCTCGACCGACTTCGGCAGGGCGATGACCGGGAAGCCGGGGCCGATCATGGCGACACCATCCCGCAGGCCGTTGCGTCCGGCGCGGACCGCCATCTCGCGCCGGCCGACCGACGTGGCGAGGTCGGCGATCAGGCTGAAGCGGGCCGGCGCCGAGGCACGGGTGGCAAGTTGCCAGAGGAGCGCCCGCATGCCGTCCCGGTCCTCGGCCAGATGCAGCATGCGTACGGCCTCGACCGTTTCCTCCGCTTCGAAAACCTTGCGCATCGCCGGCGTTACGGTCTGGTCGGTTGGCAGCGAGAGGCCGGGTTGGCCAAGCCGCGCGGCGGCGAGCTGACCGTAGAAGGTATAGGGGTAGGCGGCGGCCTTCTGCCACCAGCTCCGCGCCAGTCGTCCGTTGCCCAGCCGGCGGGCCGCGCGCCCCGCCCAATAGGCGCCGCGCGACTTGCTGATGGTCGTGTCGGAGATCGCGAAGAGCTTTTCGAAATGAGGCAACGCGCGGCCGGGCAGGCCCTGGAGGCGTAACGCGATCCAGCCGGCAAGAAACTCGAAAGTCGCGATCCCCAGTGCATCCGAATGGGTGTGTTTTGCGGCGGTGCGATAGGCGAGGGCCGTTTGTTTCGCCTCGGCCAGTTCGCGGACGACGATCGATCGCTCGACGATCCATCGCCGCGGATGCGTTATCGTCCCGTGCGCGCCGATCAGTCGCCGGGCGGCAAGGGCCGTCCGGTTGCTGCGGCGCAGCCACCTGATCTCGTCGAACATCAGGTCCATGTCCCGACGGTCGGTCGCCGGAAGGGCTTTCAGGGCCCGTTCGATTGCGGCGGCGCTGCCCCGGGCGCGTTTCTGCATGGCGATCCGCACGGCGAAGGGCGCTTTCTCGGCCGCGGGCAACGTCGTCCGGTCCAGGAGGCGGTCGGCCGACCGCCACCGGCCGGATCGCAGCAGCATTGCCAGGCGGTCGCGATCTTCCGGTGCGCCGAGAACCTTGGCATGCTCCTTGCGGAACGCGTCGGCGTCCGACCGCCGCATGCGCAACCGGGTCCACACCGTGCGCACAGCGTCGTCCGCCGCGTCCGCCCGGCCCATCCGGCGAAGCGCCGCGATATAGGCTTTCCAACCCTCCAGGCTGCGCGGCGGGCGGACCTCGAACCAGGCCACGATGTCGCCGTCCTCGTCATCCGGTCCGATGGCCCCTTCGGCGCGGATCTCCAGGATGGCGAGATTGGGCCAGTCCGCGACCGCGGGGATCAGGCCCCGATAGTCTTCGAAGCTCAGCCCCGCTTCCTCGTGCAGGGCCAGCCGCCACAGGACGGCCCGGTAGAGCGCAGGGTGCTTGATATCGGTAATCGCCGTCTTGGCACCGGCATAGTCGCGCTTCCCGATGGCGGTGACGACGGCTTTGGCGGCGGTCACCTCGGACGGTGTCGGATCGGCGGCCCGGGCGGGCAGGGGCGCGAGTGCGGCCGCCGCGATCCAGAGGGCGCCGGTCAGGGCCAGCAGGCGGATCACGGCCGCGCGTCCGGGTATCGGTTCCTGTTTCATCTCGCCGGCACGCTAACGCGCCCCGTCGCGTCCCGCCAGCCCCTCTCGCATCCGGTCGAGGGCGCAATGCTTGTTCCCGCCCGCCGCTGACGCTATGGTCCCGCCGAATGCCGGCACCGCCGGTCCGCCGGAGCGTTATGGCGCTGTAAAGCCGGCCTTTTTCGATAGTCTTGAGAGCGAACGATGTTCAAGGGATCCATTGTCGCGCTCATCACGCCCTTCCGCGACGGAACGGTGGATGAGCAGGCCTTCCAGTCGCTGGTCGAATGGCAGATCGACCAGGGGACGGACGGCCTCGTTCCGGTCGGCACGACCGGCGAAAGCCCGACCCTGAGCCATGAGGAGCACAAACGGGTCGTTCAGCTTGCCGTCGAGGCGGCCGCCGGCCGGGTGCCGGTGATCGCGGGCACGGGCTCGAACAACACGGCGGAGGCGATCGATCTCGCGAAACATGCCAAGTCGGTCGGCGCCGACGCTCAGCTGACGGTCACCCCCTATTACAACAAGCCGGGTCAGGAAGGCCTGTACCAGCATTACAAGGCGCTGAACGACGCGGTCGACTTGCCGATCATCATCTACAACATCCCGCCGCGCTGCGTGATCGACATGTCGGTGGAGACGATGGCACGGCTGGCCAAGCTGCCCAACGTCGTCGGCGTCAAGGACGCGACGAACGATCTTGCCCGGCCGCTCAAGACGCGGCTCGCCATTGGCGAGGATTTCTCCATCCTGTCCGGCGAGGACGTGACGGCGCTGGCGCTGCTGGCGCAGAGCGGCGACGGCTGTATTTCCGTCACCGCCAATGTCGCGCCGAAGGCCTGCGCCGACATGCACGACGCCTGGCAGGCGGGCGATTTCGCGACCGCCAGGCGGCTCAACGAGGCGCTCCTGCCGCTGAACGACGTTCTGTTCTGCGAAACCAACCCGTCGCCGGTCAAATACGCCGCATCGCTCCTAGGCCTCTGCCGGCCGGACGTGCGGCTGCCGATGGTCGAGCTGGCCGAGGAGTCGAAGGCGCGCGTGCGCCGGGTGCTCGAGGAATTCGGCCTGCTGTCCGGCGTTCCGGCGGCCCAGGCGGGATAGGCGGCGCGGGCCGGACCCGTCCGCCGGAAGGTTCGATCGATGGCTCAGAAAAAGGCGCCCGCGCGGCAGGTCGTCGCGCAGAACCGCAAGGCGCGCCACGACTATTTCATCGACGAGACGCTCGAGGCCGGCGTTGCCCTGATGGGGACCGAGGTGAAGAGCCTGCGTGACGGCAAGGGCAACCTGACCGATGCCTATGCGACGGAGGAGGACGGAGAGCTCTGGATGCTCAACGCCTATATCCCGGAGTACCGGTCGGGCAGCCACTTCAACCACGAGCCGCGCCGTAAACGAAAGCTGCTGCTCCACAAGCGGGAGCTGGCGAAGCTCTTCATCGCCGTGCAGCAGAAGGGCATGACGATCATTCCGCTCGCCATCTATTTCAACGACCGGGGTATCGCAAAGGTGGAGGTCGGGCTTGCGCGCGGCAAGAAGCAATATGACAAGCGCGAGACCGACAAGAAGCGCGACTGGCAGCGCCAGAAGGCGCGCGTGATGCGCGAGGCCGGTTAGTTTTCCTCCGCCGCCAGGGCGACCGCCGCCTCGAACATCTCCGGCGTCAACTTTCCCGTGTTCGTGTTGTAGCGGGAACAGTGATAGCTGTCGGCAAGGGTCAGGCCTGACCGGGAGAGGCGGTGGCGCACGGCGTGACCGAAGCGGTAGGCGCTTTTCTTCTCACCCAGTGCCGACAGGACCGCTCCGTGGGCGAGAGAGCCCAGCGCGAGAAGCGTTGTCAGGTTCGGCATGGCGGAAATTTCGTCGATCAGGAAGGGTCGGCAGGCTGAGACCTCCGCGCCGACCGGCTTGTTCTCCGGCGGCACACAGCGGACGGCGTTCGTGATCCGGCAGCCGACGAGTTCGAGCCCGTCCGCTGCCGTCCGGCCATAGCTGCCCTTTGCCAATCCGAGCTTCAGGAGGGTCGCGTAGAGCAGGTCGCCCGCATAGTCGCCGGTGAAGGGACGGCCGGTCTGGTTGGCGCCTTTCAGGCCCGGAGCAAGACCGACGATCAGAAGCGGTGCGTCGAGCGGACCGAAGGACGGAACGGGAGCGTTATGAAAGTCCGGGAAGGCTCCACGGTTCGCCTGGCGGAATTCGACCAAGCGAGGGCAGCGATCGCACTCGCGGGGCGGATCGGTGAATGGCACGAGACGAACCGGGCGGAGACCGGGCGGAAGGCGGGCGGGCGGCGGCGTCAGCCGCGGGCGCGCACCGGCTTGTCGTCGTAGTCTTCCTCGTCGTCTTGATACTCGTCGTCATATTCGTCGTCGCGCGGACGGCGGCGTGGCGGCGGGTTCTCCCGGGCGATCTTGTCTTCGAGGTCGGCGAGGTCGACGAAGACGTCGGCCTGGCGGCGCAACTCGTCCGCCACCATCGGCGGCTGGGACTGGATCGTGCTGACCACCGTCACCCGCACGCCCTTGCGCTGCACGGCCTCGACCAGGCGCCGGAAATCGCCGTCACCCGAGAACAGGATCACATGGTCGACGCGCTCGGCCAGTTCCATCATGTCGATGGCCAGCTCGATATCCATGTTGCCCTTGACCTTGCGGCGGCCCTGGCTGTCGGTGAATTCCTTGGTCGGCTTTGTGACCATCGTGTAGCCATTGTAATCGAGCCAGTCGACCAGCGGGCGGATCGGCGAGTATTCCTGATCCTCGATCAGTGCCGTATAGTAAAAGGCACGGACGAGATGCGCACTCTGCCGAAAATACTCGAGAAGGCGTTTGTAATCGATGTCGAATTCAAGCGCGCGGGCGGCGGAATAGAGGTTTGCGCCGTCTATGAATAGCGCAAGTCTCTCGTTGTCGTAGAGACGGTGAGGTGCGGGCATGCCTTGCAATCCTTTAACTATGAGGCCCCAGATTGGCGTTCTTGTGATATTTCAGTAACAGACTTGGACTTTCTAATCTGCATTTGCAGGCCGATCAAGCGATTATCGCCCGTTGACGGGGTCAGGACCGGGGCATTGACCTATAAGCAGCGGCCTTCCATGGCCGAATTCGCGTTCGCAAACGCCGTTTCGGGCGACCCGAAGACAAATATTCGTCGTCCCGCTCATGCCGGCCTCATACATGAACGGGGAATGATATGGTCCTCCTCGACGATCAAATGCAAATCGAATCTCCTCCCATTCTCCTGGCGCTCGGCGCCAACCTCGACAGCCGCCGGGGTTCACCCGGCCAAACCCTGCGGGCGGTCGAGTCGGATCTGGAAGAGGCGGGCATACGCGTTCTTGGCCGCTCCCGCCTCTATGTCTCCCCGCCGGACCCGCCGTCGGCGGACCCGACCATTCAGCCCGACTACGTCAATGCCGTGCTGGCGGTGGACAGTGATCTGTCGCCCGCCGAACTGCTGCACCGGCTTCACGCGATTGAGGCCGCTCATGGCCGGACACGGAAGGCAGCCAATGCACCGCGTCCGCTCGACATCGACATCGTCGACTATCGCGGTCGGGTGCAGACGGGTGCGGCGGACGGCGGGCGCGGCCTGTCGGCGCCGGACCTGCCGCACCCGCGGGCCCATCTGCGCGCTTTCGTCCTCCGGCCGCTCCAGGAAGTCGCGCCGGACTGGCGCCATCCCGTTCTGGGCCTCGGGGTGGCGGCGCTGATTGCCCGGTTGCCCGCGACCGCTGCGCCGGCAATGCCGATCGGCTGACACGGAGGCCGGCGGAAGCGCGGTTTCGTCGCGGCTGCCGCGCTTGCCATTCCGCCGTACGACCAATATATAACCCCCTCGATTCAAGTCATTTTGGAGGACGAAGCGCTATGGCGCGTGTGACCGTCGAAGATTGTGTGATCCAGGTTCCGAACCGGTTCGACCTTGTGCTCGTTTCCGCCCAGCGGGCGCGTGACATTTCCGCCGGTGCGGCCGAGACGGTCGCGCGTGACAACGACAAGAACCCGGTCATTGCGCTGCGCGAGGTCGCCGATCAGACGATCGATCTCGATGAACTGCGCGAAAAGCTCGTCCTCGGCCTGCAGAAGCATCAGCCGAATGACGACCTGATCGAGGACGACGAGGTCATCGACGCGATGCAGAACGAGGCGGCGATCCTGGGTGCTGTCCAGGCACAGCAGGCCGCCGAAGGCGAAGGCGGCGACACGAAGGCCGCTGCGGCGGACGCCGGCGAGCAGGCCGAGAGCGAAGGCGAAGACGCCGGGGCGGCCGACGAGGACGCATGAAGGACAGGCGCAGCCGGCCGACCCAGCGTCTGCGCCGTTGCGCCGCGTTCCGTCCTGACATCCCGAAACAGGTAAGCAACGGCCTTCGTTCCGTGACGGAGGCTGCGCAATGATGCGCCAGTATGAGCTGGTCGAGCGGGTCAAGTCCTATGACCCGGCGGCCGACGAAGGGGCGATCAACCGCGCCTATGTCTTCGCCATGAAGGCGCATGGCAGCCAGACCCGCGCGAGCGGTGACCCCTATTTTTCGCACCCCATCGAAGTCGCCGGCATCCTGACCAAGTATCGGGTCGACAGCGCGTCGATTGTGACGGCGCTGCTCCACGATACGGTCGAGGATACCGAGGTCTCGCTCGACGACATCGAAAAGCTGTTCGGGCGCGAGATCGCGAAGCTGGTCGACGGCGTCACCAAGCTGACGCGGATCGAACTGCAGTCGGTCGAGACGAAGCAGGCGGAAAATTTCCGCAAGTTCCTCCTCGCCATGTCCGACGACCTGCGTGTGCTGCTGGTCAAGCTGGCCGACCGGCTCCACAACATGCGGACGCTCAAGTTCGTCAACAATCCGGACAAGCGGAAGCGGATCGCGCGCGAGACGCTGGAGATCTACGCCCCGCTCGCCGAGCGGATCGGCATGCGCGATTTCCAGGAGGAGTTGCAGGACCTCGCCTTCAAGGAACTCAATCCCGACGCCCGCCGGTCGATCAAGAAGCGCCTCGCCTTCCTGCGCGAACGGGGCGGCGACGTCGTGCCCCGCATCATGGAGGAACTCCGCGCGCTTCTGGAACAGGATGGCATCAAGGCGGAGCTGTCGGGCCGGGAAAAGCGCCTCTATTCCATCTGGCTCAAGATGCAGCGCAAGGCCGTGAGTTTCGAGCAGCTGTCCGACATCATGGCCTTCCGTGTCGTCGTCGATACGGCGGAGGAATGCTACCAGGCGCTGGGTGTCATTCACGGCAAGTATCCGGTCGTGCCGGGCCGGTTCAAGGACTATATCAGCCTGCCCAAGCCGAACGGCTACCGTTCGCTCCATACCGGCGTCTACGGTCCGGAACGCCAGCGGATCGAGGTGCAGATCCGAACCCGCGAGATGCACGAGATCGCCGAACACGGACTCGCCGCGCACTGGAAATACAAGGAGACGAGCGGGCGGGCGACGGACGGCAAGCAGTATCGCTGGCTCCGCGAACTGCTCGACATTCTCGAACACACCTCGAACCCGGAGGAGTTCCTCGAGCACACCAAGCTCGAGATGTTCCAGGACCAGGTCTTTTGTTTCACGCCGGGCGGCGATCTGCATGCCATGCCGCGGGGCGCGACGCCGGTCGACTTCGCCTATGCGGTGCATACCGAGATCGGCGACCGCTGCGTCGGCGCGAAGGTCAATGGGCGGATCGTGCCGCTCCGGACCATCCTCCGGAACGGCGACCAGGTGGAGATCCTGACGTCCAAGGTTCCGGCGCCCAAGCCGGAATGGGAGCGCTTCGTGGTCACCGGCAAGGCGCGGGCCTGCGTGCGCCGGTTCGTGCGCAGCCAGCAGCGTGCGCAGCATCTGGACCTGGGCCGGGCGATGCTGGAAAAGGCCTTCCGCCAGGCCGGCTACGCCTATCGACGCCGGGCTCTGGAAAATGTGCTCCAACGGTTCCGCGCACCGTCGAACGACGACCTGATCGTTGCGGTGGGGGAGGGCAATGTCGCCGCTCAGGACGTCGTCTTTGCCATCCACCCGGACGCCAAGGCCGAGGCCGCCGCGGCCGCCAAGAAGGCGCGCGATACGGAAAAGGCGCCGCGCAAGAAGAAGCTGAACGGCAGCGCGACCAAGGCGGGCCGGAAGGACGACCGGCCGATCGAGATCGAAGGCCTGATCCCGGGCATGGCGGTCCATTTCGCCGGCTGCTGCCATCCGCTTCCGGGCGAGCGGATCGTCGGCATCGTCACGACCGGCAAGGGCGTCACCATCCATACCATCGACTGCGAGACCCTTGAGACCTATCAGGACATGCCCGAACGCTGGCTTGACGTCAGTTGGAATCTCGAGGCCGACAGCGCGCGGATCGGGCGGCTGACCGTCATGGTCGCGAACGAGCCGGGCACCTTGGGCGAACTGTCGACCGTCATCGGCAAGAACGAGGGTAATATCAGCAATCTCAAATTCGCCGCACGGTCGTCGGATTTCTTCGAGATGCTGATCGACATCGAGGTGCGCGACGTGCGACATCTGACGACAATCATCGCCGCCCTCCGGGCATCGCCCGTCGTCGCGTCCGTCGAGCGGGCAAGGGGCTGAACATGAACCGCGAACCCAAGCCGGGCCATCTGCGGCTCGGCGTCAATATCGACCATGTGGCGACCATCCGTAACGCGCGCGGCGGGCTTCTGCCGGACCCCGTGCGGGCAGCCGTCGCCGCGGCGCAGGCAGGGGCGGACGGCATCACGGCGCATCTCCGCGAAGACCGCCGGCACATCTCCGACCACGACATTGCTCGGCTCAGCCGCGAGATCGACCTGCCGCTCAACCTCGAGATGGCGGCGACCGACGAGATGCTGGAGATCGCCCTGCGGCACCGGCCGCACGCGGCTTGCATCGTCCCTGAAAAGCGCGAGGAGCGGACGACCGAAGGCGGGCTCGACGCGGCCGGCGGACACAACCATCTGGCCCGGTTCGTCCGCGACCTGACCG
>CAYGKX010000001.1:36779-39999 GCA_964350225.1 uncultured Rhodospirillaceae bacterium
GCCGTGGCTCGCGGCGCACGCCGACGTCAACGCCCTCGACCTGACCGGCGCCGGGATCCGTGTGTCGCTGTTCATCGAACCGGACCGGGAACAACTGGACGCCGCGGCGTCTCTCGGCGCTCCCGTGGTGGAGCTGCATACGGGAACCTATGCCGAGGCCCATGCGGCCGGCGATGCCGATGCCCTGGCGCGCGAGCTCGGGCGGCTGGTCGACGGTGCGGCGTATGCGGAGGCACTTGGGCTGGAATGCCATGCCGGGCACGGCCTGACCTTCGACAATGTCGAGGAGGTTGCGGCGATCGGCAGTCTGGCCGAGTTGAATATCGGCCATTTTCTCGTCGGCGAGGCCATTTTCGTCGGTCTGGACGCGGCGATCCGGCGCATGCGGCATCTGATGGATGCCGCCCGCGGGGTCGACGGCGACCGCGCCCGGGCCTGAACCCTGTCGCCCCCGAACCCATGATCGTCGGCATCGGCAGTGACCTGATCGACATCCGCCGGATCGAGAAGACGCTCGGCCGGTTCGGCGACCGCTTCGTCGCCCGCTGTTTCACGGAGGTCGAACGCGAGAAGTCGGAGCGCCGCCGCCTGAGGGCCGCGAGCTACGCAAAGCGCTTCGCGGCGAAGGAGGCCTGCGCGAAGGCGCTGGGTACCGGGTTCCGGCGCGGTGTCTTCTGGCGGGACATGGGTGTGGTGAATTTGCCTGGCGGCAAGCCGACCATGCTGTTGACGGGCGGGGCACGGGCCCGGCTGGACGAGCTTCTGCCGCCCGGACACGTGGCCCAGATCGACGTGTCAATCACCGACGAACCGCCCATCGCCCAGGTAATCGTGATCATCTCGGCGATCCCGCGGGAGAAGGCTTAACGCGCGGCGCTTCTGAATAAATCGAATATTAACCAATTAATGATGTCATTGGCCCGTTCGGGAAATGACCTGTTGTCGGACGAATGAAACCGGCATCGCCTGATCATGCGCCGGGAAAATCGAAGAACTTTCCAAGGTTAAGGGGAGTATTCACCGAGTAGTCGTGCGCCTCCTGCGGCGGTGAAGCCTTGCGCGCGCGGTCTTTTCGGCTATCATCCAAAATCGAAAAATGATGAAAAGAAGGTAAATAACCATTGGAAAATCCGTGCGCAAGGGGACTCGTTTGATCCACCGGGCCGTATATAATCGCGGCGGTGTTGCGGCCTCGATGGCCGGAGCCAACGGGTTTCGTGCCATCGCGTTCGGGGAAGAAGACGTGCCAGCAGATCAGTCCAAGTCGGAGCGGCAGCGCAAGGCTGCCGCCAAGAAGAATGACGGTGGCCTTTGGGGCCTTATCAAGGTTGTCGGAACGGCGGTTTTCATCGCCCTGTTGATCCGCACCTTTTTGTACGAGCCCTTTAACATTCCGTCGGAATCGATGCTGCCCGGCCTGAAGAAGGGTGACTATCTCTTCGTATCGAAATTCTCCTACGGCTATTCGCGCTATTCCCTGCCGTTCAGTCCCGACATCATCGACGGGCGCGTACTCGCCGCGGCGCCGAAGCGCGGCGACGTTGCCGTGTTCCGCCAGCCGGGTAACGAGAAGATCGATTTTATCAAGCGGGTCATCGGTCTGCCGGGCGATCGCATCCAGGTGAAGAACGGTATCGTCCATATCAACGGCACGGCGGTGAAGCGGGAAGGACCGATAAAGCGCCCGGATATAGACAAGCGGCATGCCGAGGCACTGGTCGGCAAGAAGGAGTATGACGCGTCGGCCGATCCGCAGGGGGCGCACTGGGGCCGGGAATGCGGCAACCGGGCCGCCGACCTTTACTACGAGACGCTGCCGAATGGCGTGAAACACACCATTCTCGAATGCGGCGACAACCTGGGCGCGGACAACACCCGCGTCTATGTCGTGCCCGCCGGGCACTACTTCATGATGGGCGACAACCGCGATAATTCGACGGACAGCCGCTTCCCGTCGGTCGGCTTCGTTCCGTTTAAGAATTTCATCGGCCGGGCGGAGTTCATCTTCTTCTCGTCCAACGGGTATGCGCGGATCTGGGAAGTGTGGAAATGGCCGTCCTCGATCCGTTGGGATCGGCTGTTCCGGGGGGTAAAATGAGCATCGTGGAACCGCGGATTAACAAGCTCTATATCGAGCTCGGGCACAGTTTCAGCAATCCGGAAATTCTGGAAGAGGCGCTGACCCATCCGAGTGCGACCGACGGCGAAGGCAAGGGACGCCGCAACTTCGAGCGGTTCGAGTTTCTGGGCGACCGTGTCCTCGGTCTCTGTATCGCGCAACTCCTGTCCCAACGGTACCGGGACGAGAAGGTCGGCGCGCTTGCCCGCCGCCACACCGCGCTCGTCCGCGCCGAGACCCTGACCCGCGTGGCGGAGAAAATCGGCCTCGGCGACTTCATGGTCATGTCGAAGAGCGAGGAGGACGCCGGAGGCCGGGCCAATCCGGCCATCGTCGCGGATTGCTGCGAGGCGGTGATCGCCGCGCTCTACATCGACGGCGGCATGGAGGCGGCCCAGCGCTTCATCCATGCCCATTGGGTGCCGATGATGAACGAGGCGGTCAAGCCGCCGAAGGATCCGAAGACCGCTCTCCAGGAATGGGCCCAGGGCAGGGGGCTGCCGCTGCCGGTTTATACAACCCTCTACCAGACCGGTCCTGCTCACGACCCGGTTTTCGCTGTCCAGGTCTTCGTGCGCAGTTTCCCGCGCACGACCGCCACCGGCCGCTCGAAACGCGCCGCCGAACAAAGCGCGGCGCAACTCCTTCTCCGGATGATCCGCGCTGGCCGGCCGCGCGGGGAGAAAGACGCAGGGTAGGCGTTCCGCCGAGGCGCACCGAAAATTTTCGACCGCGGAAAGGTCAATTCACGCTTCGATGTTGGCTGTGCCGAGAATTACGGTAGGTTCGGCACGGTTTTTCTCATCGATGCGGGACCTTTGGATGACTTCACGGCATACCCTCTCCCTGGCTGAGCCTGGCGACGGCGGAAGGGGAATAGTTGACGAGGGGGATCGGCGGCCTCGCGCACCGCTGCCGGCCATTCGCGCCGCGACCCCTGCGCCCACCTACCTAAGCCTCCGTCCTGGGAAGGGGGCGGCGCGCGCGTCGCTGTTCGACGCCTGGAAATCGTTCGATGGCTGAGACCTCCTCCGATCAGGCCACCCGCTGTGGTTTCGTCGCGTTCGTCGGCGCGCCGAATGCCGGGAAGTCGACGCTCCT
>CAYGKX010000002.1:0-20384 GCA_964350225.1 uncultured Rhodospirillaceae bacterium
CGGGGCCACCGAGATCGAGGTGAAGGAGCGCAAGGATCGCGTCGACGACGCGATGCACGCGACCCGCGCCGCGGTCGAGGAAGGCATCGTCCCGGGCGGCGGCGTCGCGCTTCTGCGCGCCATCAAGGCTCTCTCCAAGGTCGAGCCGGAGAACGACGACCAGCGGGTCGGCATCGAGATCGTCCGCCGGGCGATCCAGGCGCCGGTCAAGCAGATCGCCACGAACGCCGGTGCCGACGGCGCGGTGGTCGCCGGCAAGCTTCTCGAGAACAAGGAAGCCAACTGGGGCTACAACGCCCAGACCGGCGAGTATGAGGACCTGGTCAAGGCCGGCATCATCGACCCGACCAAGGTCGTCCGCACGGCCCTTCAGGATGCCGCGTCGGTCGCGGGTCTCCTGATCACGACCGAGGCGATGGTGGCCGAGAAACCGGAGAAGAAGGGTGCCGCCGCCGGTGGCGGGATGCCCGATATGGGCGGCATGGACTTCTAGGGTCCGCCGTTCCCAAGGCAAAGGGAAGGGGCCGCGCCGGCCGGGCGCGGCCCCTTTTCTGTCTGCCGGACGAAGCGGCGCTTATTCGTCCTTGTCGACCGCAATGGGCCCGGCGCCGAAATGCGCGAGGAAGAGAAAGCCCCCGGCGAGCGCGATATTCTTGAGGAAGGCGACGCGCTGGGCGTTCACCGCCTCCGGCGGAATGCCCCAGAACTTGTGGAAGATCACCGCCGTCGCGACGCAGAAGATCGCGAAGAGGAGGGCGATCCACCGTGTGAAGAATCCGATGACGATCAGGATGCCGCCCCCGATCTCCAGCGCAATGGTCAGTCCGGCCAGCACCTGAGGTACCGGCAGGCCCTTGGAGGCGATATAGCCCGCGGTCCCCGCAAAGGCGGTTGCCTTGCCGACGCCGGAAATGATGAAGATCGCGGCGATCATCAGGCGACCCAGAAGCGGTAGGATTATCAAGCCCCTCAGCATGGTATTCCCTCTATCCGTGAATCGCGGCGCGATTGCCGCAGATAGAGTATAGCAGGCATTGCCGCCCACACCATCTTGTGATTAAAAAATAGGCAATCACATGGCCTTAGCCGGCCTGGCGTCGCCTCGGTGTGGGCCGGCGGTTTGAAAGTGCATATCAACGGAAGAAAAGGATTTACCTCTTGTAGGGAAGCGGGGCTCTAATTTCGTGATGTGCGTCGCGGCCGAGTGGCGGCCGGGCACCCAATAATCGATTATCGGGGATTCAGGATGGAAATTGGCACTTTGCCGCCTTGGCTCGTCAACGTGATGGCCGCGACGGCCTTCGCGTTCGTCGTGGTGATCGTGCTGGCCTGCCTGACGCTGCTGATCTTCTTCATCTACGACATTACGCAGCGCCACGATGCGATCCGCCGGAATTTCCCGGTCATCGGGCGCCTGCGCGGTTTCTTCACGCATCTCGGGACCTTCTTCCGCCAGTATTTCTTCGCCATGGACCGGGCAGAGATGCCCTTCAACCGGACGCAGCGGGACTGGGTCAATCGAGCGGTCGCGGGGCAGGACAACACCGTACCCTTCGGCTCGACCCGGAATATCCAGCCGGCCGGAACGCTTCTCTTCGCCAACACGGCCTTTCCGGCGCTCGATACAGAGGCCCACACGCCCCACAAGGTCGTCATCGGCCCCGGTTGCGCCCAGCCGTACGAACCGAACAGCTTCTTCAACATTTCGGCGATGAGCTATGGGGCCCTGTCCCATCCGGCGGTCCGCGCGCTCTCGCTGGGTGCCGCCAGGGCGGGCTGCTGGATGAATACCGGGGAAGGCGGGCTCGCCCCCTATCACCTCGAGGGTGGCTGCGACATCGTCTTCCAGATCGGCACGGCCAAATACGGCGTGCGCGACGAAGCCGGCAATCTCGACATCGAAAAGCTCAAGCGCGTCGCCGCCCACGACGAAGTGAAGATGATCGAGATCAAGCTGAGCCAGGGGGCGAAACCGGGTAAGGGCGGCATCCTGCCCGCGGTCAAGGTGACGGAAGAGATCGCCGCGATTCGTCACATCCCGGAGGGGATGGACTCCATCAGCCCAAACCGCCATCTCGACATCGGCTCGATCGGCGAACTGCTGGACTATATCGCCCGGCTGCGCGACGCGACGGGCCTTCCGGTGGGGTTCAAGGCCGTGATTGGCGACCCGAACTGGCTCGACCAGTTGTGTCGCGCGATCCATGAACGGCACAATCCTGAAATGGCGCCCGATTTCATCACCATCGACAGTGCCGACGGCGGGACGGGTGCGGCCCCGCTGCCGCTGATCGACTATGTCGGTCTGTCGATTTCGGAAAGCCTGCCGCTGGCCGTCGACAAGCTGGTCGAATACGGGCTGCGCGACCGGGTCAAGGTTATCGCCTCAGGAAAGCTCATTACGCCTGGTCCGGTCGCCTGGGCGCTCGCCGCCGGTGCCGACTTCGTCAACAACGCCCGTGGCTTCATGTTCTCGATCGGCTGCATCCAGGCGATGCAATGCAACAAGAACACCTGCCCGACCGGCGTGACGACCCACAAGAAGCACCTCCAGCGTGGCCTCGTGCCGGAGGAAAAGGCCGACGACGTCGCAAATTACGTGAAGAACATCGTCCATGAAGTTGGCGTGATCGCCCATTCATGCGGGCTGGACGAGCCGCGAAAGCTCAAGCGCCATCATTGCCGTATGGTGCTGGACAATGGCCGGACGGCGCCGTTTGACGAACTGTTTCCGGACGCCAGCCCGATCCACTGAGCGGCTTCTGCCGGGTCTTGAAACGTGTCTTCCGTTTTCCTACATGCAGCTCATCCGGACGCCACCAAGGGTCTGGATGGAATTGGAAAACGGGTCGCGGCCAGTCGGCGTGACCCTTCGGAAACATTGCTCAACTTGGAGGATGTCTGCCATGACGAACTTCGATCTCTCTCCCCTGTTCCGTTCGACCGTCGGCTTCGACCGCGTCGGACGTCTGCTTGAGAGCGCCCTGAACGACAACGGCGCCACGTATCCGCCCTACAACATCGAGAAGCTTGGCGACGACGATTATCGCATCGTCCTGGCCGTGGCCGGTTTCGGCGAGGACGACCTGACCGTCACGGTCAAGGAAAGCACCCTCATCGTCGAAGGCAAGACCGCCGAGAAGGATGGCGACGTCCGCTACCTGCATCGCGGCATCGCCGGCCGCGCGTTCGAGCGCCGCTTCGAGCTGGCCGACCATATCCAGGTCGTCGGCGGACGGTTGGAGAACGGCCTTTTGGTGCTCGACCTGAAGCGCGAGATCCCCGAGGCGCTGAAGCCCCGGACCATCGCGATCAACGGGTCGGCGGGCGCCAGCAAGAAGGCCATCGAGCAGAAGGCCGCCTGACAGGGCGACCTCTTCCTCTCCGAAACAGGGGCCGGCTACCGAAAGGTGGCCGGCCTTTCTCTTTTACGGAAGGGGCGGTCTTACAGCCGACGGTTTGCGAGGGCCGAACTACAACGGCCGGTGTTCCGTACCCTCGCCCGGCGTGACGAACAGCACATAGGCGAAGTCCGGGACGACAAACCGGTGCCAGGCGCCCCTTGGCACAAGGAAGCACCGTTTCGAGCCGTTCAGGTGAACGATTTGCTCCACACCCCCGGCGTCTTCGAAACGAACCTCGGCCGCGCCGTCGAGCAGGCAGAGAAACTCCTCTCCCGCCGGGTGCCGTTCCCAGGTATCCCAGTCAGTCGTGAAGCGGTAGGCGGAAACGAGCCGGCCCTGGATATCGATCTTTCCCGCCATAAGGTCGGCCCAGAAGGGCTCGCCGGCCGGCAGTCGCTCGAGCGCACCGCCGTCCCGCAGGTCGAGGTATAGATCGGTTGGGTCGAATGGCTCCGTCATGGCCTCTTCACCCGACCACCAGCGGCGCCAGCGCCGCCCGCATGTCGTCGGGAACAGGGACCGGCCGCCGTGTCTCCCGGTCGACATAGACATGGACGAAATAGCCGGTCGCGGCCGGCTCTTCGGTGCCTTGCCGGAACAGGCCGAGTTCATAGCGGACGCTGGAGTTGCCGAGGCGCCCGACCCGGATGCCCGCCTCGACGACCTCTGGATAGGTGATCTCGCGCAAAAAGGTGCATTTGCTCTCGATACACAGGCCGATGACGGGGCTCGTCGCGATGTCCAGCACACCGGCGTCGATCAGGTGGCAGTTCACCGCAGTGTCGAAATAGGAATAGTAGACGACGTTATTGACGTGGCCGTAGACGTCGTTGTCCATCCAGCGGGTCGGGATGTCGCGGAAGACGCGATAATCGGCGCGTGTCTCTGGGGGCGGCGTGGTCATGGAGTTCCGTTCCGGCGTCTAGCGCCGCGCAAGCGACCGGATCGCGGAGGCCATCGAGACGCGGCCGTCGCCCGTGTAGGCCTCGTGGTTCCGCTCGATATCCTCCATCCGGTAGAGATAGTTGACCATCAGGCCCGCCGACTGGCGCAGACCTTTTGGCGACAGGTCGGCAAGCCAGTCCATCTGTTCGATCCGGGCGCCGTTCGTCAGGTGGAAATGGGCGACCGGGTCCAGTGCCCGGCCGTCCGGCCGCTTTTCCCGCGCCAGATAGCGGGCAGCGAGCCGCATCAGCGGTTCCTTCAGCAGGCCTGCCAGATATTCGTTCCGATACCAATCCGGATTGCGCACGAGAGCAAGCGGGTGCTGGTCGCCGTCGGACCGGGCCGGCAGGGCCTTTCGCTCCGTCTTGGTCAGGATGTCCTCGACCGGCTGCGACTTCAGCCATTTCGCGAAACCCGGCAGGGGCGATAGGGTCGCGAACCGGCGAAGGCGCGGGAACTCGCCTTTCAGAAGCTCGACCACCCGCTTGATCAGGAAATTACCGAAGCTGATGCCGGCCAGGCCCTGCTGCGCGTTGGAGATCGAATAGAAGATCGCGGTGTCGGCCTCCTCCGGGTCTGTGACGGGTGCGTCCCGGTCGAGCAGGTCGTGGATGTTGTCCGCGATCCCGTCGGTCAGCGCGACCTCCACGAAGATCAGCGGCTCCTCCGGCATGCGCGGGTGGAAGAAGGCGAAGCAGCGCCGGTCGCTGTCGAGCCGGTTCTTGAGATCCTCCCAGCCCGAAATCTCGTGCACCGCCTCATAGGCGATCAGCTTCTCCAGAAGGCTCGCCGGCGCATTCCAGGTCATGCGGCGGAGTTCGAGGAAGCCGACATCGAACCACGACCGGAGCAGCCGGGTCAGGTCGTCGAGCAAACCCGCGAAAACCTCGTCTTCGCTGGCCAGCCGCAACAGCTCTCCGCGCATGTCGACAAGGAACTTCACACCTTCCGGCAGGGCGTTGAACTGGGTCAGAAGCCGGACACGGGGCGCCTCCAGGGCCTCGACCAGGCTCTTGGCCGCATGGCGGCGGCCCGCGGGGTCGTCCGCGCCAAGATAGGCCTTGGCGGCGTCGATGCCCGCGGCCTCGTCCGCGGCGAACTCTTCGGCAAGGATGCGGAGGAAGGCGGCCCGCCCTTCCGGGCCCAGCGCGAGATATTCGTGGCCGAGGGAGGCCGCCCGGGCGCGCGCCGACACCTCGCCGCCCCGCGCTTCCAGGCAGTCCGTCATGCGTTCGATCAGGCGGCGGCGGCCGTTCCGGCCGATCGGGTCCTCGCCGTCGAGCGTGCTTTCGCCCGCGATGCCGCGCCACAGATCGCGGACATTCTCGACCGCGCGGTCCAGGAGGCTCCGCGGGTCTTCGACCGGGGCCGGGACGGACGGCAGGGGCAGGTTGTCGCTCATGATCTGGTTCACAAAACCGTCCTTAGGGCGTCGAGTGTCTTGCCCGGATATTCGACCATCATCATGTGGCCGCAATCCGGAATGATGGCAATTTCATAATCCTGTAACGCCCCGGTCAGCGGGGCGAGCCCCTTGGCCGGCGTCATCTTGTCTCTGTCGCCGGCGACGAACAGCACCTTGCAGGAGAGTTTACCGGCCGCGTCGACGGCACCCTCGTAGTCGTTCGAGGCCTGAAGGTCCGTGCCGATCAGGCCCTTGGGCGCGCGTTCGAGAAGGCGCAGTCCCGCCCCGGTCATCCACAGACCGGGAACCTGGCTGCCGCCCATCTGTGCCCGGCGGTCGTGCCCCCATTCGACGATCATGTCGATCGCCATGTGATCGCCACTGTGTCCGGCGGCGAGCAGTGTGTCGTTGACCGGCATGCGGGCGGCCGTGCCGCACAGCGCGATGGCGTAGACGCGGTCGCCCAGCCGCGCCGCTGCCTCGATCGCGACGCCGGCCCCCATCGAATGGCCGACGAGCGCCGCGCTCCCGGCACCCACGGTGTCGAGGAGACGTCCCACCCAGTCCGCCATCTCCTCTATCGTGGTCAGGGCCGGGCCGTCGGAGCGGCCATGGCCGGGCAGATCCACCGCGAGCACGCTGCGCCCGTGCCAGGCGAAATACCGGGTCTGCAGGTTCCAGACCGTGTGATCCATCCCCGTTCCGTGGATGAAGACGACCGTTGGCAGGGACGGATCGTAGGGTTTGCCGCCCGTGGCCGCGAAGACGCGCTTGCCGTCGATCTCGATATCCATCCTGCCTACTCCGCCGCGCGGCGCTTCTGGGAGGCGCGGAGCGCCCGGCCCAGCGCCTCGATCAGATCCTCCGCGTCTTCCAGCCCGACCGACAGACGGACCAGATCCTCGCCGACACCCGCCGCCTTCAGGGCGGCCGCGTCCATCTGCTGGTGGGTCGTCGAGGCCGGGTGGATGACCAGGGACTTGGCGTCACCGACATTCGCCAGGTGCGAGAAAAGGGTGAGGTTCTCGATGAAGGTCCGGCCCGCCTCGCGGCCGCCCTCGATGCCAAAGCTGAAAACGGCGCCGCAACCGGCCGGCATCAGTGCCCGGGCCCGTTCGTGGTCGGGATGGGACGGCAGGTCCGGATAGCTCACCCAGGCGACCGCCGGGTTCTCATCCAGGAAGGCGGCGACTCTTCGCGCATTGGCGACATGCCGGTCCATCCGTATCGGCAGCGTCTCGATCCCCTGCAGGATATAGAAGGCGTTCTGCGGCGCCAGGCAGGCACCGAAATCGCGCAGGCCCTCCGTACGGGCCCGCATGACGAAGGCGGCGGGCCCGAACTCTTCGGCGAAGTCCAGGCCGTGATAGCCGGCGTAGGGCTCGGTCAGGGTCGGGAACCGGCCCGACGCCTCCCAGTCGAAGGTGCCGCCGTCGATCAGGGCACCCGCGATGGCCACGCCGTGGCCGCCCAGGAACTTCGTCGCCGAATGCATGACAATGTCCGCGCCATGCTCGATCGGGCGGAACAGGTGGGGGGTCGCGAATGTGTTGTCGATCATCACCGGAACGCCCGCGTCGTGGGCGATCCGCGCGACGGCCGGCAGGTCCATGATCTCCAGCCCCGGATTGCCCAGGCTCTCGCCGAAGACCAGGCGGGTCTCCTTTGTGATGGCATGGGCGAATGCATCGGTATCGCGCGGATCGACGAAGGTCGTCTCGATGCCGAAGCGCGGCAGGGTGTGGGTCAACATATTATGGCTGCCGCCATAGAGCGAGGCGGAGGCGACGATGTGGCCGCCCTGGCCCATCAGTGTCGCGATCGCGAGATGGAGCGCGGCCTGTCCGCTTGCCGTGCAGACCGCGCCGACCCCGCCTTCGAGCGCGGCCAGCCGTTCTTCCAGGACCGCGACGGTGGGGTTCGAAATGCGCGAATAGATGTGCCCCGCCCGTGCCAGGTTGAACAGTGCCGCCGCATGATCCACGTCGTCGAAGACGTAGGAGGTCGTCTGGTAGATCGGCACCGCGCGCGCGCCTGTCGCCGGGTCGGGATGCTGCCCGGCATGTAGCGCCATCGTATCGGGGCGAAAGATCTTTCCGTCCGCCATCATACTCTCCGCAACCGGCGCGCTTGCGCCGTGAAAAGGACGCAGAGAGTGCCGCCGGAGCCGACACGAATCAAGGCACCAGACGGATGGCCTCCCGGGGACAGGCCGGGGACACAGAAAAAGACCGCGGGAGTGGGAATCCCGCGGTCAGAGGAGATCGAATTTCAGGGAAGTAACACCTGTCGTCCCTGCCAACAGGAAACAACAGTCGTACCAACAACCATAGTTGCTCCTCCCGATTAACGAAGGGTTAAAGGCTGCGGCCGAAATGTGTCGGTACTCGAAAGGGGTGTCGGCTGTTGCCCGCGGGTGACGGGGCGGGATGCCGGGAGAGGGCGTGGGGGTCAGGCGTCGCCGGTCTTTGGCCAGGGGATGCGGCCGAAGGGCACCCCTTCCTCCCGCAGTTCCTCGGCTTCTTCGTCCGACGTGTCGCCGTAGATATTCCGCTCCTCGCTCTCGCCGTTATGAATCTTGCGCGCCTCGTCGGCGAAGCGGTCGCCGACATTCTCGGCATTCGCCTCCACGAAGCGCTTCATCTCGTGCAACGCCTCACGCAGCTTGCTGGAGACGGCCATGGACGGGGCAGGTGCCGGGGCTCCGGGAGGGGCGGGCGGTCCGCCAGCAACCGCCGGGGGCGTCGCGCCTGGGGCGTCGCGCTCGGGATTACGTTCGGCTGCGCGTTCCATCTGCCTGTCGATGTCCGCGGCGTCGCCCTTGTGGCCGCCCTTGCCGCTACCCTTTCCGATGCGCGGCGCCATGATGGATTTCTCCACCTTCCGGCTGCCGCACTCCGCGCAGGACAACAGGCCGGCCGCCGCCTGCTGGTCATAGGCGGCGCTGTTGGGGAACCAGGCCTCGAACTGATGGCCCTTCGCGCACTGCAGCGTGTATCGGATCATCGACGGCTGTGCTTGTCTCGGGTTTATGACAAGTTGACGGCATCCAACACATAGGCAAAGCCGGGGAAAAAGAAAAGATGGCTGAAGCGCGGGACGCGGGCGATCCATATGGGGCAGGGCGCCCCCCGTCGCACTGGGTCGGGCGCTTCATCGGCCTCGTCACGCCGGGGGCGGAGATACTGGATGTCGCCGCCGGGGGCGGACGTCACAGCCGGCTTGCCGCAGGCCGCGGTCACGCAGTGGTGGCGGTGGACCGCGACCGGGCTGCCGTCGGGGCATTGGACGATATTCCGGGCGTGGCGGCGGTCGAGGCGGATCTGGAAGACGGATCGCCCTGGCCCCTTGCCGAGCGGCGCTTCGGCGGGGTCATCGTCTGCAACTATCTCCACCGGCCCGTCCTGCCGGACATCGTCGCCTCTGTCGCACCAGGCGGCATTCTGATCTACGAGACCTTCGCCCGCGGCAATGAACGTTTCGGCCGGCCGCGCAACCCCGACTTCCTTCTCGCACCCGGCGAACTGCTCGACGCGGTGGCGGGCCGCCTGTCCGTCGTCGCCTACGAATGCGGTATCGAGGCGGCGCCGTCGCCGCGCGTCGTCCAGCGCATTTGCGCTGTCGCCCCGCCCCGCCAGGCGATCGATTGCGCGATCTGATATCGGCGATTTGCAACCCGACGGCGATGATTCATGCCCGCCTCCATTGCTCGTTAACGCTCGTCAGATTATATCGCTGGCAGACGACGGCTGCCGACCCGTTGGTGTGTCCCATGACCGCCCGGCCGCACCGCCGTCCGAAGAACAAATCTGACCAACTCCGGAGAGGTACGTCATGGCGTTGCAACTGGGCGATACGGCCCCGAATTTCACCGCGGAAACGACCGAAGGCACGATCGATTTCCACGACTGGATCGGCGATAGCTGGTGCATCCTGTTCTCCCACCCGAAGGACTTTACGCCGGTTTGCACGACCGAGCTTGGCTATGTCGCGAACCGCAAGGCGGACTTCGACAAGCGAAACGTCAAGGTCATCGGCCTGAGCGTCGATTCGGTCGACGACCACAAGCGCTGGGCGAAGGACATTGAGGAGACCCAGGGCACGGCGCCGAACTACCCGATGATCGGCGACGAGAATCTCGCGGTCGCCAAGCTCTACGGCATGCTGCCGGCCAGCACGGCGGGCAGCGCGGGCGAGCGGACGGCCGCCGACAACATGACCGTCCGCAACGTCTACGTCATTGGCCCCGACAAGAAGATCAAGCTGATGATCACCTACCCGATGAGCACGGGCCGCAACTTCGACGAGGTCCTGCGCGTCATCGACAGCCTGCAGCTGACCGCCGACCACCAGGTCGCGACACCGGTCAACTGGAAACAGGGTGAGGATGTCATCATCGTCCCGGCCCTGTCGGACGACGCCGCCAAGGACAAGTTCCCGGGCGGCTGGAAGACCCTCAAGCCCTATCTGCGCCTGGTTCCGCAGCCGCAATAAGGCAGCCCAGCCCAAGCGTTCGTGCAGCCCCGGCCCCTCGTGGCCGGGGTTTGCATTTTCGCTCCTGCCGGTGTCATCTTGAAGTCGTGGTGTAACGAAAGGTTAAGGATGGTGGACGGAGACACGATCCAGCGCCGCCTCCTGGGCGACAGTTTCGACCGGCTTCCCGCCGCGCTGCGCTATCAGTTCGGCGGCGCGGGCCCGGTTATCGCGAGCGGCCGCTGCAGCGTCATCCATGGCGGCAGCGGCCTCGCGCGGCTGCTCTGCGCGATCCTGCGTCTGCCGCGCAAGGGGTCCGAACAGCCGCTCACCCTGACGGCGGAGACGAAGGGCAGGGTCACACTGGTCGGGCGGGAGATCGGCGACCGCCGCCTCCTCTTTCACGCGACGACCGGTCGCGGCAAGCGCTCCAACCGGCTGGTCCAGCGGCGCGGCCTGTGGAGCTTCGTCTCGGTTGCTCTGCCGGCGGAAGGCGGCATCGCCTACCGCCACAAATCGACACGCTTCCTGGGCCTGCCGCTGCCCGGCTTCGTCGCGCCCAGGCTGTCCGCCCACGAGTGGCCGGACGGCGAGAACGCCGTGGCCTTCGACGCAACGATCACGCTGCCCGGCGGCCGCCGCCTGATCCGCCTGCACGGCTGGTTCATGCCCAGTCTCAAAATGGAGGGCGGCGAGGACGAGGTCGTCTTCGGCACCGTGGGCGATCAGGGCGCCTAGTCGCCTTCGAGCGGCCGTTCCCGGGTGCCCAGTGCGTCGGCAAGGCTCTCCGTGGCACTGCCGGGGCGAAGGGGCTTCGGCTGGGTCCCCGCCGGCGCCCAGCCGGTGAGATAGAGAATCTCGAAGCGCGTCACGAGGCGCCCCGCCTTGTCGGCATGTTTCTGCAGGAACAGGTCGTGGGCGGCCAGAAGTGTGTCACGCCGGGTGAAGGACTTCCGCCGTTCCGCCATCGCCTGGGTCTCGCCCATGTGGCGCAGGTCGTACATCAGGCTCAGGGCGTGCTCGTAGGTCACCGTGATCGTGTCCCGGTCGACCATCGGCAGGGCGAAACCGGCGCGCTGCAACAGGCCGCCCGCGTCGCGCACGTCGGTGAAGGGGGAAACCCGGGGTCCGGCCCCGCCCGTCGTCGCCAGTTCCGCTTCCATCAGAACGTCACGCAGTTCCATCAGGGTGCCGCCGCCGAAGAGCGTGCCGAGGAACAGCCCGTCGGGCCGGAGTGCCTGGCGGATCTGGATGAGGGCGCCCGGGAGGTCGTTGACCCAGTGGAGCGACAGGTTGGCGGCGACCAGATCGAAGCTGCCGGGCCGGAAGGGCAGTCGCTCCTCGTCCGCCACGACGGTGGGGACAAAGCGGTTGGCCTGTCGCGCCGCACGCGCCATGCCCGGCGACAGGTCGGCCTGCACGACGCGCGTCATCCCCGACCGGGCCAGAAGCGCCCGGGCGACGGTGCCGCGCCGGCAGCCAAGGTCGAGCGACTCGGCGAAGTCCCGATTGACCTCGTCCAGCCGCTCGACCAGCCGTCCGGCGACCTCGTCATGCAGGAAATCCGGGCTGCGGTCGGGATCCACCGGCCGCCGCGCCGCCCGATCGCGATGGCGGCGCACGGCGCGCCGGTCGAAGAGGAACTGGGCGTCTGTCATACCGTCAGATGAGTGCGTAGGTCCGGGCGGTCAAAGTGCAGCGCGTATTGCCGCTTTTTGCGGCATGCCCTCTCGCCGACCGAGACAGAGACACAGTTGCGCGGGGGCTCTCTGAACGCCATTCAATTCCGTTCACAAGAAGGTCGTGCCGCCGTCGACCATGATGGTCTGGCCGGTGACGTACTTGCTGGCGTCGCTCGCCAGATACATGACCGTACCGACCAGGTCGTCGGGCTCCAGGTTCCGCTTGAGCGCCTGGTTGCCGGCGATCACCTCCAGCGCGCGGTCGCGCTTGGCGCCGAAGAACTCGTCGGTGCCCTCCGTCGTGACGGCGGTCGGGGCGATGGCGTTGACCCGGATCCAGTCGCGCCCCAACTCCCGCGCCATCGCCCGGGTCATGCCGATGACCGCCGCTTTCGACGCGCTGTAATGCAGGGCGTAGGGCAGGCCGTAGACGGCGGCGAGGGATGAGATGTTGACGATCGACCCGCCGCCCGCCTTGCGCATTGCCGGCGTTACCGCCCGGACGCAGTTCCAGATGCCCTTCACATTGACCTTCATACAGGCGTCCCACTCGTCCTCGTCGAGTTCCTCGCGCCGGCCGCCCTTCAGACCGCCATAGAGCGCGGCGTTGTTGATCAGGACGTCGACGGAGCCGAAACGCTCGACCGCAAGGTCGACCGTCGCCTGCACGCTCTCGAAATCGGTGACGTCCAGGTTCGCGGCGGCCCCGTTGCCCGGTCCGGCCATGCCCGCGACCGTTTCGGCGCAGTCCGCGCGGTCCGCTGCGACGACGTTCATGCCGGCCTCCGCCAGCGCCTGGGCGTAACGGCGGCCGAGACCGCGGGCGGCCCCCGTGACGATCGCGGTCTTTCCAGTCAGGTCCATGGACGTTTCTCCTCCTCCGTGTGTCGGCTGCCGCGCTTTTCGCTGTCGCGCGGGCCGTTTGCCCGTAACATACAGGCGGGGCAGGGAGCGGCACCATGACGTTTCGAACGGTCGAAGACGGCAGACGGCTCGGGGCGAACGCGGCAGCGCGGCTTCACGGGGCCGGCCGGCGGCTGGCGGTCGTGGCGCGGGGCGCCGTGGACATCGCCCTACCGCCGCGCTGCCTGTCTTGCGGCGTTGTTCTGGCGGACGAGGCCGGGCTCTGCGCCGCCTGCTGGCCCCGGATCGACTTCATCGCCGATCCAATGTGCGCCTGCTGCGGCCTGCCCTTCGATATTCCGGCCGGGGCGGACAACCTGTGCGGCGCCTGCGCGGCGGAGCCTCCGCCCTTCGCCGCGGCCCGTGCCGTCTTTCGCTACGACGATCTCAGCCGCGACCTCGTGCTCGGTTTCAAGCATGCGGACAAGCTGCACGGCGCGAAGGCCTATGCCCGCTGGATGGCGGGCGTGGGCGGGGAACTGGTGTCGGCGTCCGACGCGATCCTGCCCGTTCCGCTTCACTGGCGGCGCCTCTTCGCCCGGCGCTACAACCAGGCGCAGATCCTGGCCGCGTCCCTGGGGAAGGCCGTCGATCTGCCCGTTCTGGCCGACGCGATCCGCCGGCGCCGCCCAACCCCCTCCCAGGGTCGCCTGACCCGGCGCCAGCGCCAGCGCAACGTCGCCGGCGCCTTCGTCGTACCGACCGCGCGACGGCGGCTCGTCGCCGGACGCCGTCTTCTTCTCGTCGACGATGTCATGACAACCGGGGCGACCCTTGGCGCCGTCTGCCGGACCTTGCGGCGGGCCGGTGCGGCAGAGGTCCGTGCCCTGGTCCTCGCCAGGGTGGTTCACCCCCGGACACTCGACTGACCGCAGCGCACGCAATCCGAAGGAGGTCTGCCATGCCCCGCGCGATTCGTTCGACCGTCGAAGAGGCTCGGGCAGCACCCATCCCGCCGGGCTCGCGGTCGGCGTTGCTCATGGCCCATGGCACGATGACCCTGCGCCATTACAAGCCGCAGGGGATCGATGCGCAAACGCCGCACGAACAGGACGAGATCTACATCGTCATCGCCGGCACCGGCCGTTTCTCGGTTGACGGAAAGCCGGTTGCCTTCGGACCCGGAGATGCGCTGTTCGCCGCCGCCGGCAGCGATTACCGCTTCCTCGAATTCACCGATGACTTCGAAACCTGGGTGATATTCTATGGTCCCGACGGGGGAGAGGCTGACTAAGCCTCTGAAAGGCGAACGGAAAGGGAGGGTTGACGGATGGCGGAAACCAGCGCCGAGACGCTCGACAAGGTGAAGCTGTTCGAGGATTTCGAGCCGGAGGAACGGCGCGACCTGGAAAAGCGCTGCGCCTGGCGCCACTACGGCGCGAACGAGCAGATCATCGATCGGGACAGCGACAGCGGGGATGTCTATTTCGTGGTCGAGGGCGACGTTCGGATCGTCAACTACTCCTATTCGGGACGGGAGGTCAGCTACGACGACATCGGCGCCGGCGGCTTCTTCGGAGAATTGGCGGCGATCGACGGCAAACCGCGCTCTGCGACTGTGGTCACCCTCAAGAAAACGACCGTGGCCTCCCTGTCGCCGGAGGCGCTGCGCGAGGCGATTCTCGACCATCCGCGCCTCGCGCTCGCCCTTATGCAGCGGCTGGTCGCAATCATCCGCGGCTCGACCGACCGCATCATGGACCTCAGTACCCTCGGCGCTTACAGCCGGGTCTATGCGGAGCTTCTGCGCCTTGCCCGGCAGAATATCGATGACGAATATGGCGCGGCCATCGACAAGTTGCCCACCCATTCCGCCCTGGCCAGCCGCTGCGGCACGACGCGGGAGACGGTGGCCCGCGCGGTCAGCGATCTGGTGCGCCGGGAAATCTGCGAAAAACGGGGCCAGGGCCTGTACTTCCATGACCTCGAATCGCTGGAGGACATTGTCGAAGGCGGGGCGGAAGACTAGATTGGAGGATATCCGAAGGGTGCCCTAAAGCCCTGAACCCAGAACGAAAACGGTCCACAACGTCGATGCCGAAGGTCACGATCTACACCACCGGAATGTGTCCCTACTGTTTCGCGGCCAAGCGCCTGCTGGACGAGAAGGGGGTCGCGTTCGACGAGATCGACGTGACTTTCAGCCCTGGCAAGCGCAAGGAAATGGCCGAAAAGGCAGGTCGCACCTCGGTCCCGCAGATATGGATCGGGGAGACGCATGTCGGCGGCTGCGACGAACTGATGGCGCTGGAGCGGTCCGGCGGGCTCGATCCGCTTCTGACGGCCTGATCCCGTCATGGCAGGCAACGCCACGGCGGTTCCCTTCAAGGTTGCGCTTATCCAGCTGACCGCGGAGCGCGAGTTCGATCCGAATATCGAAAAGAATTGCCGCTTCATCCGCCGGGCCCGGGAAGAGGGCGCCGATCTCGTGACGATGCCGGAAAACGCGACGATGATCGAGCCTGTCACCTCCGCGGCGCTGCGCAAGGCGCAACCGGAGGAGAGCCATCCGGGGCTCGAGGCATTTCGGGAAGCGGCCGCCAAGACGGGCGCCTGGGTCCTGATCGGCTCGCTGTCGATCAAGGTGACGGACGGCAAGATCGCCAACCGGTCCTTCCTGATCGACGGCGACGGCGGGATCGCCGCGCGCTACGACAAGCTGCATCTCTTCGACGTGCAGCTGGCGAACGGCGAGTCCTACCGGGAATCCGACTATGTCCGGCCCGGCGACGCGGCCGTTGTGGCAGAGACCCCCTGGGGCCCGCTCGGCATGACCATCTGCTACGACATCCGCTTTCCCGAGCTGTATCGGGAACTGGCCCGGGCGGGCGCCCGGTATCTCGCCATCCCGTCCGCCTTCACCGCGACGACCGGCAAGGCCCACTGGCATGTCCTCAATCGCGCCCGGGCCATCGAGACAGGCTGTTACGTCATCTCGCCCGCCCAGTGGGGCGAGCATGCCGAGGGGCGCAAGACCTACGGCCATTCGCTGGTGGTCGACCCCTGGGGCGAAGTGGTCCTCGACGGTGACGAGGGGGAGGGCCTGCATATCGTGGAGCTCGATCCCGCCGCGGTCGAGAAGGCGCGTGCCCGCATCCCGTCCCTGACCCACGACCGCGCGCACTCGGCGCCGGGAGGGGCCGCGCCGGAACTGGTCTCGGTCGACGGCGGTCGGTCCGGGACGGACGGCTGAGGGCTCAGCCGGCCTTTCGCTTCCCTCGGTGATAGGTCAACGCTGCGGTCAGGGCCATGGACAGCGGGCCTTCCGGTACGTCTCCCGTGACCGGCATTAGGATCGCCCGGTTCCCTTCATAATCGAACGCTTCCGGAAACCGCGTGCGACAGTCGTCGACCAGGGTCGTCCGGCAGTTCAGAAAGACGGCGCAACGATCCGGCCTCTCGCGCGGGACCCCCAGCCGTATCGTGCTGCCCGATTTCGTCGCCTCGGTCAGATAGGCGGGCTCGCCCCATTTCAGGCATTCGGAAAGCGGCCCGGCATCCACGGCATCCGCCGCCTCGAAGATTAGTTGGCGCACGGCCAGGAGCCGTTCCCGCACCGGCACCGGAAAGGCGTCGAAGGCGGCGGCGACGTCATCGGGCATGTCGGGCGGATTTCTCATGGTCGAATCCTGGATGTTCAGGCCAGGGTGCCGGTGGCCTTCATCGCGAGATCGCCGCCATTGTCGAGCGCCCAGACCGTCACGTCGTCGCCGTCGCGCCGGCCCTGAACCATGAAGGGTGAAATGTCGAAGACGGGGCGCTGCGCCCGGAAGCCGAAGGTCGCGAGGCGTTTGTCGGTGACATTTCGGCGGATCAGGTCGATGAGGAGGGTTCCGAGCAGCGGACCATGGACGACCAGCCCCGGATAGCCCTCCACCTGGGTGACGTAGGGGTGATCGTAATGGATGCGGTGGCCGTTGAAGGTCAGGGCCGAATAGCGGAACAGAAGAACCGGGTCGGGTTCGATCGTCCTCTCCCACTGGGCCTCGCCCGGGACGGGTTGCGGCGGCGGTGGGGTCTCGCCGGGCTGGGGCAGGTCGCGAAAGACCAGATCCTGCTCCTCGACGACGGCGATCGCATCATCGCATTCGATGTCATGGCGAAGATGGGCGAAGACCAGGGGGCCGTTTCGGCCGGTCTTCTCGACCACGTCGACGATCGTCGTCGTCCGGCGGATCGGCGCCCCCAGGTGAATGGGCGCATTGAACTGGAAGCGGCTGCCGGCCCACATGCGGCGTGGCTGGGGGATCGGCGGCAGGAAGTCCCCCCGTTCCGGATGACCGTCCGGACCGATGCGCGACTGGCGGTCGCTCGGCAGAAAGTACAGCCAGTGCCAGGCCGGCGGCAGGGCGTCGCCTGTCGCGGGCGGCGGGTCGTCCCGGTCGAGGGTCGCGGAGAAGCGCGCCACCGGCGACAGGGTGGCGACATCCTCAACCGTCTCGCTGCGTCCAATCCAGTCCGCCAGGCGGCTTTGCCCCTCGCTCATGCGCTTATTCCCCATTTTGATCTCTTGTCGAAGATGTCGGCCCCCGCCGTTTCATACAGGTGCCGGACATAGCGGACCGCGACGATCGCCACCAGGGCGCCAACGATGACATCTCCCGTGAAATGCACCGTCGTGACGATGCGGCTCAACCCGATGATGAGCGCGAAGGCAAGCGCAGCGGGCCAGGCGGGCCGCCAGAGCATCGTCAGCGCGAGGGCGATCGCCACGGCGTTGATCGTGTGGCCGGAGGGCATCGAGGTCCAGTCCGCGGAAAAATTGAGCGGCGCGAAGCCATAGCTGCCGTCGGCGAAGAAGGCGCGGGGACGGGCCCGGCCCAGGCCGAACTTCAGAAGCTGCGCAGCGATACCGGCGGCGGCCAGCGACCAGAAGAGGAAGCCCGCGCGCTGGGCATTGCGCCGCAGGGCTGTCTTGCGCTCCCAATCCGTCTGCTGGGCGGCCATCCAGGAATAGGCGATCCCGGCGATGGCGAAGATGATGTAATAGGGCAGCGCCTCGCCGAACTGGGTCAGGAAGCGGAAGACCGCCGTCAGGCCGCTCGCGTCATACTGCTTGAGCCAGAGCGCGACCGCCCGGTCGAGCCAGCCGAGGCAGAGGGCGAGGAGGAAAGCGAGGGCGAGCAGCGCGACCGCCCGGCGGGTCTCCGGGCCGACCACGCGTTCGCGCCAGGCGATCGCGCTTGCCAGACGGCCCAGATAGACGCGCAGGATCAGTCGTCCCCGACGTATCTGATGCCAGATGTCGTACGGCGTGACGGGGGGCAGGCGGTGCGCGGCCCGGTCGACGAGCCAGGCGACGGCGAAGGTGAAGACACCGGCGAAGACAACGTCGCTGAGGAAGTGCGCTCCCTGGGCCATGCGGCCGAGGCCGAAGACGGCACCCGCTGCGGTCACGATGAGGATCCCCAGCCGCCTTGCCGTCGGCCCCGGCAGCGCGAGGACGATGGCGTAGAAGGCGAAGACGAAGGCGGCGTGACCGGCGACGAACGAGCAGTTCCGCCAGCACTCGTAACTGACCTCGAAGGCCGGGCGGAAATCCAGCAGGCCGCCGAATTCCTGCACCTGGCCGGGGCGCGGGCGGCCCCATTGGTCCTTGAGCACAAGATTGACCAGGAGGCCGGGTCCGAGGATCAGGGTCGCCAGATAGCGGCCGGCGACACCCGCGGGGGCCCAGGCGGGAAGCGGGCCGCCGATGGCCCAGCGCGCGAGGATCAGGACCGGCAGCACAATGGCGAACCAGCGCAGGACGTCGACCAGGACCTCCAGCGCGCGGGCCAGGCCGGGTCCCGATCCGACGAAGCCGGCGCCGCGGTTGTAGAACCACCCGGCCGCCCAGAGGTCGATGCTCGGCAGGAAGGCGAAGACGAGCGCGAGGGCCAGCGCGCCGCCGACAAACGCGGCGCCCGGGCTCACCGGTTGCCGAAGGGCGGACGGAAGACTGTGAGGGTGACCCATTTGCCCTTGGAGTAATTGAAGCGCCGGACCGAACCGATATCGGCCCGGCGCAGGCCGGCCGCATCGGCGGCCTTCGTGAAGGCCGCCAGCTTGTCATCGGATACGATCGCACGCCAGTCCTTGAGCGTCTTCAGGTGGGCGACCAAAGGCACGGGCTCGTCGAACCTGAGGTCCGTGCCGAGCGCGAAGACGAGGCTCGGCTCCCGGTAGCCCGTAGCGGCGAGGGGCGGCGCGGGCTGGCCTGTCGGGATGGAGGCCTCGACAAGCCGGGCGGCGGCGCGGCTGGCCCAGATGGCTTCCGCCCGGGGCAGGAGGCTGCCGAAGACGGGCGCCATGACAAGCGGCGTCGCCAGTGCCGCGACAAGAAGCGCCCGGCGGATTTCCCCCCGCCAGGCCCTGACAAGTGCGATGAGGCCGAAGATGACGGCCGCGGCGATCGCCGCGATGCCTGCCCATTGGAAGGCGGACCCGGTCAAGGGGCCCAGGAGCGTCGCGCCGACCGCGAAGCCGACGATGAGGGCGAACCAGATGAGGTAGACCAGACGGGTCAGCCAGTGTCGCAGGCGTTCGACAAGCCCGGCTTCCGCCGCTTCCGCGCCGAGGGCGGTGAGGAGAGCGAGCGCCGGATAGAGCGGCAGGACATAGTGAGGCAGCTTGGTTGGCACCAGTTCCAGCACGATCCAGAAGGGGATGAGCCAGAGGAGCGAGAAGCGGATCGCGTCCTCGCGCCGGCGGCGCCAGGACGCGACGAGTGCCGTCCAGACGAAGAGAGAGCCGGGCGCGAAGGTCGCGGTCATCAGCAGCAGGTAGAAGCCGGGCGGGAAGCCGTGGCTTTCCTGCGCCGACAGGATCTTGGCGAAGAAGTCCCGGCCCGCAGCGTCGCGGATGAAATCCTGGTCGGCGAAGACAATGGCGACGAACCAGGGGGCGGCGATGGCGAGGGCGAGTGGAATTCCGATGGCGGGCCTGAGGGCCCGGAAGAGGCCCGGCTGCCGCCCGGTCAGGTAGAGGCCGGCGAGCGCGAGGCCCGCGACCAGAGGCGTGATCGGCCCCTTGATCAGAAGCCCCGTGCCGATCCCGACCCAGAACCAGAGGCCGGACGCGATATCGCGGGGCAGCCCCCCACGGACCCGCACGAAGGCGCGGGCGAGGCCGTACATCGCGGCCATGACTGTCGCCAGAAGGACGGCGTCCGTCTTCGCCATATGCGCCTCGGAGACGACGAGCATGGACGACGCCAGCAGCGCCGCCGCCAGGAAGGCGGTTCTTCGCTCGCAAAATAGGCAAGCGAGGGCGAAGAGGAGGAGCACCGCAGCGGTCGCGCCGAGAAGAGACGGAATGCGATAGGGCCAGCGTTCGGTCGCCGCCGCGTCCGACACCACGGCCGTCGCGGCGGACTGAAGCCAGTAGATCCCGGCCGGCTTCTTGTTGCGCGCCTCGTCCTGGAAACGGATGCGGACGAGGTCGCCGGTCTCCATCATCTGGCGCGAGGCCTGCATGTAGCGCGCCTCGTCCCGGTCGAAGGCGGGCAGGGCGCCGATGCCGGGCAGATAAAGGGCGGCGCAGAGCAACAAAAGCCAGGCCCAGGCACGATATCCGTGGAGGAAGGGGCTC
>CAYGKX010000002.1:20394-20852 GCA_964350225.1 uncultured Rhodospirillaceae bacterium
CCGTTCGCGGTCCGCAAAAACTGGAAAAAGGGGGCACGAGGTGCTACCACGCGCCGGTCCCGGCCACGCACCGCGCCGCCGGGCGAGACGCCACGCGCGTCACGCCAACGAGTGTTACGCCAACCCTTGCCGCCGGTCAAACCGGCCGAGCGCCGCCATGATCCCCGACCTGTCCGTCGTCGTCCCGGTGAAGAACGAGGCGGAGAATATCGCTCCGTTGATCGAAGAGATCGTCGCGGCCCTGGACGGCCTGGCGGATTTCGAGATCGTCTATGTCAACGATGGCAGCGACGACGGCACCGCGGACATTCTCGCCGCCCAGCAGGCAAAGTGGGGCGCCGGCCTTAAGGTCGTGGCGCACGACCGGTCCTGCGGTCAGAGCCGGGCGGTCATCACGGGGGTCCAGATGGCGCTGTCGCCGGTCATCGTGACGCTCGATGGGGACGGTCAGAACGACC
>CAYGKX010000002.1:20862-28162 GCA_964350225.1 uncultured Rhodospirillaceae bacterium
TCATCTGCGGCCACCGCAAGAACCGGAAGGATACGGGCTGGCGGCGCTTCGCCTCCCGCTTCGCCAACCGGGTACGATCGTGGCTCCTGAAGGATGCCACCCCGGACAGCGGCTGCGGCCTGAAGATGTTCGCACGCGAGGCGTTCCTGGAACTGCCGCGCTTCGACCATATGCATCGCTTCCTGCCGCCCCTCTTCCTCCGGCAGGGGCGGGAGGTGATCTCGGTCGAGGTCAAGCACCGGCCGCGCGAGCGCGGGACCTCGAAATACGGGGTATGGGACCGCGCCTGGGCGGGTATCTGGGATCTGATGGGGGTGATGTGGCTGCAGCGGCGGACACGCCTGCCCGGCAGCAAGACCGTGATCGAACCCCCGACGGCACAATCCTCGACCGCAAAGGACTAACCGCGTGAGCAGTTTCCTGGACGCAATCTGGCACCAGCTCGGTTTCGACGACATGACCACCACGCAGATCGTGTGGGTGGTCGTCGGGTTCGTCGCGCAGATCATGTTCATGATGCGCTTTGTCGTGCAGTGGATCGCCAGCGAACGGGTCCGCCGGTCCATCGTGCCGGTGGCCTTCTGGTACTTCAGCGTGGCCGGCGGGGCGATGCTTCTGACCTATGCCATCTACCGTCGCGACCCGGTCTTCATCTTCGGCCAGGCGGGCGGCCTGGTGATCTATATGCGCAACCTCTATTTCCTCCATCAGGGCAAGCGGAAGGACCTGGAGGCCGAAGGGGCCGACGCCGAAAAATAGGACCGCGCCGCCGGGACGAAGGGGAACGAGAAGTGAGCGGTTTCACGACACGGCCGGAACTGCGCGGCAGTTTCGGCATGGTGGCTTCGACCCACTGGATCGCGACCGGGGTCGGTATGGCGATGCTGGAACGGGGCGGCAATGCCTTCGACGCGGCCGTCGCGGCCGGGTTTGCCCTCCAGGTGGTGGAGCCGCACCAGAACGGGCCCGGCGGCGACATGCCGGCCATCTTCTACAATGCCCGGACGGGGAAGGTGGAGGTCCTGTGTGCCCAGGCGCCGGCGCCGGCCGGCGCGACCATCGCACATTATCGGAATGAGGGTCTGAAGCTGATCCCGGGCTCGGGCCAGCTTGCGGCGGTCATCCCCGGTGCGGTCGGCGGCTGGCTGACCCTGCTGCGCGACCACGGCACGATGGCGCTCGCCGACGTCCTCGCACCCGCGATCGGCTACGCCCGCGACGGCTATCCCGTCGTCCCGGTGCTGAGCGCCTATATCGAGCGGGTCGCACCGCTTTTCCTCGAACACTGGGGGGCGTCCGCGAACCTGTATCTGCCCGGCGGCAAGGCCCCTGCGCCCGGCAGCCTGTTCCGCAATCCGGCGCTGGCCGCGACCTACGAACGTCTCGTCTCCGAGGCCAAGGCGGCGGGCGGCGACCGGGAGAAGCGGATCGAGGCAGCCTATCGCGCCTTCTATTCTGGCTTCGTTGCCGAGGCGATCGAGCGCTTTTCTCAAGGGGAGTCGGTCTACGACAGCACCGGCGCGCGGCACCGGGGTGTGCTGACCGCCGGAGACCTTGCCGGCTGGCGTCCGTCCTATGAGGAACCGGCGAGCTACGACTATCAGGGCACGGTCGTCCACAAGACCGGCCCCTGGGGTCAGGGTCCCGTCTTGCTGCAGGCCCTTGCGCTTCTGGACGGGATGGCACTCGACGGTGCCCATCCGAACGGACCCGAATTCCTCCACACGGTCGTCGAGGCCCTCAAGCTGGCCTTTGCCGATCGCGAGGCCTGGTACGGCGATCCGGACTGGGTCGACGTACCGATGACCGATCTTCTTGGTTCCGCGTACAATTCGGCCCGGCGGGCGCTGATTGGCGAGATGGCGTCGATGGAACTGCGTCCCGGCGCGCCCGGCGGGCGCCAGCCGGTGCTGCCGGCGTCGGTCGGCGACGATATCGCCGTCGGGGCGGGCGAAGGCGAGCCGAATGCCGCCATGTCGGCGGATGTCAGGAGCGATACGGTTCATGTCGACGTCGTTGACCGCTGGGGCAACATGGTTTCCGCCATGCCGTCGGGCGGCTGGCTCCAGTCTAACCCGGCGATCCCCGAACTCGGCTTCTGCCTCGGCACCCGGGCCCAGATGTTCTGGCTGGAGGAGGGGCTGCCCGCCAGCCTCGCGCCCGGCAAGCGGCCGCGCAGCACCCTGTCGCCCAGCCTCGCGACGCGGGAGGGCAAGCCGGTCCTCGCCTTCGGTTCGCCGGGCGGGGACGGCCAGGACCAGTGGGCGCTGCTCATGCTCCTGCGTCACCTCCATTCCGGGATGAACCTTCAGGCGGCGATCGATGCGCCGTCCATCCTTTCCTTCCACGCGCCGAACAGTTTTTTCCCGCGCACGGCGGAACCCGGGCTGCTGCAGGTCGAAGGCCGGATGCCGGAGGCGACGGTGGTGGAACTCGCACGACGGGGTCACCGCATTGAAAGGATGGACGATTGGGCGCTCGGACGGCTTGCGGCCGTTGGCAGGGAGGGCGATGTCCTGAAGGCGGCCGCCCACCCGCGTTTCATGCAGGCCTACGCGGCCGGCCGCTAGAGCGCACGAATACTGGACTTGTTTACCCTAACCGGTCACTTTCCGCCCATGAACCGTCCCCGAAAACGTGCATTGGCAGGGCGCTTCCTCGCCCTTCTCCTCGGGTCGCTGTCGGTCGCGTCGGCGCCCGCCGCCGCGGAGAAGGCCTATCCGACGGACGAGGCGCGCCGCGACCCGACCCTGGTGGCCGTCCGGGCCCAACTGCTCGCCGCCATCCGCAAGCGCGACGTCGAAGGTGTCCTGAAGCATATGAGCCCGGATGTGAAGCTCAGCCTGGGCGGCGACGGCGGACAGGCGGAATTCCGCAGGATGATGAGCAGAACGCCGGCGCTCTGGAAATCGTTCGAATGGGCGCTCCGCAACGGCGGACGCTTTGGTGGCGGCGGCGAATGGTTCGCCGCGCCCTATACCGCCGAGGCGCGGCTGGGCAAGGTGGAGCCGTTCGACGCGCTGATCGTCGTCGCCCGCCGCGCGCCCCTGCGCGCCGGACCGTCGGCGAGGGCAAAGGTCGTCGGCTGGCTGTCCTACGACATCGTCGAGATGCTGTCCCCGCCGGGAGCGCGTGGGGAAACCTGGCGCAAGGTGCGGGTTCAGGGCGGCAAGGTGGGCTGGGTCGAGAAACGCGTCACCCGGAGCCCCATCGACTACCGCGTCGTCTTCCGCAACGTCGGCGGCGAGTGGATCGTCGTGAGCTTCCTGTCGGGCGATTGACGTGGCCGGCCCGGCGCCCCTGACCCATGGCGGCGTCCTGCGGCTGGCGGCGCCGATCATCCTGGCGAACCTGTTCACCCCGCTCCTCGGCGCGGTCGATACGGCCGTGATGGGCCATCTGCCCGACCCCGCTTATATCGGCGGAGTCGCGGTCGGCGCGCTGATCTTCAGCTATGTCTACTGGGGTTTCGGCTTTCTCCGCATGGCGACGACCGGGCTGATCGCCCAGGCCCGGGGCGCGGCGAACGACCAGGAGGTACGCGACGTCATGGTCCGGGCCGCCGCGCTCGCGGTCGGGCTGGGGCTCCTCGTCGTCGCGCTTCAGGATCCGATCGCCTGGGTGGCGTTCGAAATCCTCTCCGCGAGCGAGGGGGTGGAGCGGATGGCCGACAGCTATGTCGCGATCCGCATCTGGGGGGCGCCCGCGACCCTGCTGGTCTATGTCGGTGTCGGCTGGCTGATCGGCATGCGCCGGATGGGAACCGTCCTGATCCTCACCGCCGGCATGAACGGGCTCAACATCGCCCTCGACCTGTGGTTCGTCACGGGTTTCGGCATGGGGATCGAGGGCGTGGCCTATGCCACGCTGATCTCCGAGGTGGCGGCGGCCCTGATCGGCGGCGCCATCGTCTTCCGGCTGCACCGGCCGCTCGCCGGACGCATGCGGGCCGGCGCCGCCTTCGCGCGGGACAAGGTCCTGGCCCTCGTCCGGGTCAACGCCGACATCTTCATCCGCACCCTGTGCCTCATCACCGGGCTTGCCTGGTTCACGGCCCAGGGGGCGGCGCAGAGCGACACGGTCCTCGCCGCGAACGCGGTCCTTCTGAACTTCGTCATGTTCATGGCCTATGGGCTCGACGGCTTCGCCCACGCGGCGGAGACCCTGGTTGGCGGGGCGGTTGGCGCGCGGGACCGGGCGGCCTTCGAGCGTGCGGTCCGGATGACGACCCTCTGGGCGCTGGTCGTCGCCGTCGCCTTCACCCTGGTCTATCTCGTCATCGGCCCGCTGATCGTTGCCGCCCAGACCAGCATTCCGGCGGTGCGGGAGGCGGCGGCGCAATTTCTCGCCTGGGCCGTCGCGGCGCCCCTCGTGGCGGTGTGGAGCTTCCAGCTCGACGGCATCTATATCGGCGCGACCCGGACGGCGGAGATGCGGAACGGCATGATCCTGTCGCTTGCCGCGCTTCTTGTCGCGGGCTACAGCTTCCTGCCGCTGTGGGGCAATCACGGCCTGTGGCTTGCCCTCCTGATCTTCTTCGCGGCCCGGGCGCTGACCCTCTTCTACTGGTATCCGCGCCTGCCCCGCTCGCTCGACGGGCCCGGACCGGGAGCAACCCATGCCGCCTGAAGCAAGACCCGCCCTTCTCCTGATCGGTCACGGATCGAGCAAGGCACCGCGCGCCATGGCGGCGACGGAGGCCCATGCCGACCGGCTGCGCAGCCGGGAGATTTTCGCGGCGGTGGAGGCGGGGTTCCTGACGGGCGGGCTACCCGTCGAGGAAGCGCTGGAGGCGCTCCCGGCCGGCGAGGTCTTCGTCGTCCCATTGTTCATGAGCGACGGCTTCTTCGTCCGCGAGCGCATCCCGGAGCGGCTCAAACTCGACGGGCCCGTGACCGAACGGAACGGACGGCGTCTCCACTACCTGCCGCCGCCGGCACTCGACGACGCGTTCGGCGACCTCCTCGTCACCCGATGCTCGGATTTGGCGGCTGGGCGGGACCCGGCGCGTCTCGACGTGCTGGTTGTCGGTCACGGGACGGTGCGCGACCCGGCCTCGGAGACCCTTACCCGCAGACATGCCGCACGCCTGTCCGGCTACCGCTCTGTCACTGCCGTCTTCCTCGAACAGGAGCCCGGTTTCTTCGACGCCCTCGCCGCCGCCGACAGGGACTTGCTGGTGGCCGGGCTCTTCGCCGCCAACGGGTATCATGCCGACAGCGACGTAAGGGCGGCCCTCGGCCTCGCGGTCGGGGAGACGTCGAGGGAGGAAAGCGACGGCCGCTGGATCGGCTACACAGGCGCCGTTGGCGCGGACGCCGGGATGGCGGAGATAATTCTGGCGCAGGTCCGACGGGCGGGCGGCGGCGCGTGAGCCCTTATTCCCATCCTTCGTGGTTCGACAAGCTCACCATGAGGAGGCTCGGGATGAGGGGTGGTCTCAGGTTTCTTTCTGGAAAACGGCCCTCGTCCTGAGCCTGTCCAAGGACGCGACACCGGGCTCATCGCCCGCCCGGCTCACCGCACCAGCAAAGCCAGCTCCGCCGCGTCGTGCCATTCGAAGCCCGTCTCGCCCCGGATCAACTCGGGAAAGTGCCCGGGGACGATCCTGTCGGCCCGATCGAGGATGCGCCGGATCGTCGCCGTCCCGGTCTCGACCGTGTCGAAGGCCATGTCGCAGCGGCAGGTCACGGCCTCTTTGGCATATTTGATCGCATCCCCCGCCAGCACCACGAGGCCCTTGTCGGTGTCTAGCTCCAGCGCGTAGCAGCCGGGCGTGTGGCCGGGGGCGGGGAAATACCGGACGCCGTCGCCGATCCGGCCTTCGCCGTCGAGGAACTCGACAGTGTGCTTGCCAAGCTGCTCGTGGATCAGCCAGGGGATGAAGGGATCCTTCTCGTGCGGGCTTCTTGCGTAGTCCCATTCGCGTCGGCTGACGAAGACCCGGGCGTCGGGGAACAGGTCGATATTGTTGCAATGGTCGAAATGCAGGTGGGAGAGAAAGACGGCACGGATGTCGCCCGGTGTCATGCCGTGGCGCGCCAGTCCCTCGATCAGGCCGGGCCGGTTGCAATAGTGGCCGGTGTCGAACAGGACCGGCCCGTCCCGCGTCGTCACGAGCGTGACGTTGGCGAGGGCGAAATAGCCGCCGCGAAAGGCCAGGTTGTTGCCCTGGACGATGATCTCGTAGTCGACGGTCATGGGTGCGTTCCTCCCCCCGACATTTTCCCGGCCACGCCGCGAACGGCTGCCTTGAAATTTCCACGATTTTCGCAAATCTATCGCCCGAAGCCGTTGAACGCCCGTCAATTCCCGGCCGACGGGACGGGCGCGCGACGGGTCCGGCGGTTGCGCCGGAAGTGGCGAACGTGTAGGTAGGCCCGCCACCGGCCGAGTTCGTCAGGACCCGGCCGGTTCGCATATCCCAACAACCGCAATCTCGGGAAAGATGATTGAGGTTCAATCGCTGACGAAACACTTCGGCCCGATCCACGCGGTCAACGGTGTTTCCTTTTCGGTCGCCAAGGGCGAGGTGCTGGGCTTTCTCGGGCCCAACGGCGCCGGGAAGTCGACGACCATGAAGATGATCACGGGCTTCCTGACGCCGACGTCGGGAACCGCGACCGTCTGTGGCAACGACATCCAGTCCAGGCCCATTCGTGCCAAGCGCCATATCGGCTATCTGCCGGAAGGCGCGCCGCTTTATGCCGACATGACACCCGTCGGGTTTCTGGGCTTTATCGCCAATGCCCGGGGCGTGCGCGGCAAGGCCAAACGCACGGCCATCGACCGGGCCATCGAGATGACCCAGCTGGGCGGCGTCGTCGGACAGCCGATCGAGACCCTGTCCAAGGGCTTCAAGCGGCGGGTCGGTCTGGCCCAGGCTCTGCTGCACGACCCGGATGTCCTGATCCTGGACGAGCCGACCGACGGCCTCGACCCGAACCAGAAGCACGACGTGCGGAAGATCATCCACGACATGTCTGCCGAGAAGGCAATCGTCATCTCGACTCATATCCTCGAGGAGGTCGGCGCCGTCTGTTCCCGCGCGATCATCATCGCGGGCGGGAAGATCGTCGCGGACGGCACGCCGGCGGAGTTGCAGGCGCGCGCCGCGGACCACAATGCCGTGACCCTCAAGCTGTCCTCGCCGCCGGCGAGCGTCGCGAAGACCTCGCTGCTCGGGCTCGCCGGGATCGGCCGGGTAGAGCAGGTGGACGAGCGCACGGTCACCGCCTACCCGACAGAGGGCCAGTCGATCGCCGCGGATATCGGGCAACTCGCCCGCGATAACAGCTGG
>CAYGKX010000002.1:28172-31711 GCA_964350225.1 uncultured Rhodospirillaceae bacterium
GCTGTATGTCGAGCAGGGGCATATGGACGATGTCTTCCGCCAGATCACCCTGAATGGTGCTGCCGCCAAGGGGAACGGCGCCGCCGCCAAGGGAGGGCAGAAATGACCGCAGCGCTCCGCCCCGGCGCCGTCAAGACGATCTTCCTGCGGGAATTCGTCGGCTATTTCACCACGCCGGTCGCCTATGTCTTCCTCATCGTCTTCCTGGCGCTCGCCGCCGCGCTGACCTTCGAGGTCGGCGGCTGGTTCGGCCAGGGTCAGGCGGACCTGGGTCCCTTCTTCACCTTCCACCCGTGGCTCTACCTCTTCATGATCCCGGCGATCGCGATGCGCCTCTGGGCGGAAGAGCGGCATAGCGGGACGGTGGAACTCCTCCTGACCCTCCCGGTCTCGACCGGGGAGGCCGTGCTGGGCAAGTTTCTCGCCGCCTGGTTTTTCGCCGGCATCGCGCTGGGTCTGACCTTCCCGATGTGGATCACGGTCAATCAGCTGGGCGAGCCCGACAACGGGGTGATCCTGGCCGGCTATATCGGCAGCTTCCTCCTCGCCGGCGGCTACCTCGCGATCAGTTCCTTCATCTCGTCGGCGACGAAGAACCAGGTCATCGCCTTCGTCCTGTCGGCGGCGGTCTGCCTCCTCTTCACCCTGGGCGGCACGAACTTCGTCCTGGCCAACATCCCGGCCTGGGTGCCCCAGGCGGTGGTCGACGTGATCGCGTCCTTCAGCTTCCTCGAGCATTTCAACCAGATGAAGAAGGGCATCATCGGGCTGACCGATGTCGTCTTCTTCCTCGCGGTGATGGTGCTGTTCCTCTACGCCAACGTGCTCATGCTCGAGCTCAAGAAGGGAGAATAGCCATGGCCGACGCGAAGCGCCGCGATCGCCGCGGCTTCATCGTACCCACCCTGATCCTGCTGCTGATCTGCCTCGGCGCGATCGGCGCCCTGTCGAGCAACCTGTTCCGCAGCGCCTCGGTCGACCTGACCCAGGACAAGGTCTTCACCCTGTCCCCCGGCACGATCAAGGTCCTGCAGAACATGCAGGAGCCGGTGACCCTCCGGCTCTTCGTCTCGCCCGACCTGGTCAAGAAGGCGCCGACCTACGGCCCCTATGTCCAGCGCACGAAAGCGATCCTGGACCGATACCGGGAGCTCGCGAACGGCAAGATCAAGGTCGAGATCTACGAGCCGGCCCGCTTCTCGAACGAGGAGGATCGCGCTTCCGGTTTCGGCCTCAGCGCGCTGCCGGTCGACCAGCAGGGCACAACCGTCTTCTTCGGCCTTGCCGCGACCAATTCGGTCGACGAGACGGAGAAGATCGCCTTCTTCCACCCGAACCGCGAAGCCTATATCGAGCAGGACCTGACCCGCATCATCCTGACCCTCTCGGTCAAGAAGAAGAAGGTCGTCGGCATGATCTCCCGCCTGCCGCTGGCCGGCCGGTTCTCGATGCAGGGCATGCAGCCGCCCTGGCCGATCTACAAGGCGGTCGACGGCATCTTCGAGGTCAAGACCATCGCGCCGACGGCGACGGAAATCCCGAAGGACATCGACGTCCTGTGGATCGTCCATCCGCTGGGCATCCCGGCGAAGCTGCGCTACGCCATCGACCAGTATGTCCTCAAGGGCGGCAAGACCATCGTCATGGTCGACCCTGTACCGGAAGCCGCGCCGCGCCGCAGGTCGATGTTCGGCATGTCGCCGGTTTCCCCCGGTTCCGACCTGCCGGACCTGTTCAAGGCCTGGGGCGTCGAGATGGTCAAGGGCAAGGTCGCGGCCGACATCGCGCTGGCCGTCAAGGTGCGCTGGCAGGAACAGGGCCGCCCGGTACTGGTCGACTATGTCGCCTGGCTGGAACTGCCCGAGGCCCAGATCAGCCAAAAGGACCCCGCGAGCCGTGCGCTGTCTCGTGTCATCCTCGCCTCGCCGGGCATCATCCGGAAGCTGAAGGACGGCAAGACGACGGTCGAGCCGCTTCTGGTGACGACCGACAAGGCCGAGGAGCTCGACGCCCGGAAGCTGCGCATCCGCCCCAACCCGGTGGCGCTGGAGCGCGACTACAAGCCGGGCGGAAAAGTCCTCACCATGGCCGCGCGCATCACCGGTCCCGCTGTCTCGGCCTTCCCGAAGGGCCCGCCGGAGGATCCCAAGAAGAAGGACGATCCGAAGAAAGCCGATGACAAGGCGGGCGACAAGAAGGCCGACGACAAGAAGGCCGATGACAAGAAGACCCCGGCCAAGCCCGCCCATCTCGCCACGTCCGCGAAACCGATCGACGTCGTTATCTTCGCCGACATCGACATGATCGAGGGCTCCTACTGGCAGAGCGAGCAGCGGCTCGGCAACGAGACCCTGTCGATCCCGACCAGCGACAACGCGAACCTCATCCTCAACCTGATCGACAGCATGTCGGGCGCGAACGCCCTGCTGGGCCTGCGCAGCAAGGGCCAGGCGAGCCGGCCGTTCACCGAGGTCCGCAAGATCCAGAAGGCCTCGGAGGAGCGTTTCCGCGCCAAGCAGGCGGAGCTCATCAAGAAGCGCGACGAGACGATCAAGAAACTGCGCAACGTCCGCACCTCCGGCAAGGACGGCCAGGTCGTCCTGACCAAGGAGCAGCAGGAGGCGATCCAGCAGTTCCGCACCGAGCTGATCCGGATTCGTGCCGAGCTGCGCGAGGTTCAGTATCAGCAGAGCAAGGACATCAACGCGCTCGAGACCCGGGTGAAGGTGTGGAACATCGCGGCGATCCCCGCCGTGATCGCCGTCTTCGCCATCTTCATCGGCTTCGTCCGCCATCGCCGGCGCCGCCGCCGGCACGAGACGGGGTGAGGACCATGGCAGCGATGCACGCAACGACCCTGCGCAAGGGAGACAGGACATGACGCCGAGAGGGTTTTTCGTTCTCCTCGTCGTGACGGTGGCCCTGGTGGCCGCCGCCGTCTACACCTATCCGGGCGGCCCGTCGGCCGGCCCGACCGCCGGCGCCAAGTTCTTCCCGAACCTCGGCCCCGAAACCCTGAACCGGGTGGCGAGCGTGACCGTCACGTCCGGCGGCAAGAGCTTTACGGTCTACAAGAAGGCCGACAAGTGGGTGGTGAAGGAGCTGGGCGACTACCCGGCCGTCTTCGACAATGTGAAGACCGCGCTGGTGGCGCTGTCCGAGCTCACGCCCTACGAGGCCAAGACGAGCGACAAGGACCAGCTCGACAAGCTGAACCTCGAGGACCCGATGAAGAAGGGCGCCTCGTCCAAGCGTATCGCGCTCAAGGACAAGGACGGCAAGACGATCGCCGACATGGTCATCGGCAAGTCGAACGACAATCCGATGGTCTATGGCCAGGAGATGGTCTACGTCCGCCGCCCGAGCGAGACCCAGGCCTGGCTCGCGTCCGGCGACCCGAAGGTCCAGGACAAGATGCTCGACTGGGCGTCCAAGGACGTCATCAACATCTCCGGCGAGCGGATCAAGGCACTCACGATCAAGCATGCCGACGGCGAGACGGTCGAGCTCGCAAAGGCTAAGCCCAAGGGTAAGGATTT
>CAYGKX010000003.1:0-1501 GCA_964350225.1 uncultured Rhodospirillaceae bacterium
GACCGAACCGAACGCTCTCAAGAGCCTATAACGGGTAACCGCCCATTTTCCGGCGCGTTCCACGACCGCCATTTTCTGCCGGTTCGCCGGGCTGCGCCCGATATTCCCCTCGATCCGCCCCTCCTTCGCCTTCGGCACGCCCCAGACGACGGCCAGATAGGCCCGGTCGATGCTGTGTTCGGCGAACTGTTCGGCGAGGCCCAGATGGGCCCTATCCGTCTTCGCCGCGACCATGAGGCCGCTGGTATCCTTATCGAGCCGGTGGACGATCCCCGGCCGGGCCACACCGCCGATGCCCGAGAGGCTTCCCCCGCAATGCGCGATCAGCGCGTTGACCAGGGTCCGGTCGGGATTGCCCGCGGCCGGATGAACGACGAGACCCGCCGGTTTGTCGACCACGATGAGATGGGCGTCCTCATAGACCACGTCCAGCGGAATGGCCTGCCCCACCGGTTCGGCAGGTCGAGTTTCCGGTATCCGTATGGCGAAAGTTTGGCCGGGTTTGACCCGGTAGGCGGGGTCGGATACCGTCGCTTCGCCGCCCGCTTCATCCGCTGCGGGCGTGCGGAATACGCAACCTTCCAGGATCAGAGCCTTGACGCGCGACCGGGTCAGTTCGGGCACTTCGCCCGCCAGCAGGACATCCAGCCGGACGCCCGTCCGATCGGGCGCGACGTTGACCGTCACCTCCCGGGCCGTCGTCGACGCCATCTGCCCTCCCCCGTCGCGTGATCCGGCAGCCGGGAGCGCATCCCCCCGGCGCAACCGCTGGAGGTCTTAGGCCATGCGACTTCTCAAGGCCAGCGTCATCGTGATGGGCGTCCTCATCGTGATCGGCACCGTCGTCCTGGTTGTCGGCATCATCAACCAGTCGAACAAGGTTGGCCGCGCCGGCGGGACCGCGGCGGCACGGGATTTCGGCGAGACGACCGACCTGCCCCTGGGCCTGCCCGACGGCGCGACCCTGGACCAGGTGACCACCGGCACGGGCGGTGTCGTCCTCAAGGTCACGGTCCCCGGCGAAGGCCCGGCGGTCTATGTCGTCCCGTGGCGCGGCGGGCGGGTCCTGCGCATCACCCTGGGCAAGGGGCGCGCGGCAACCGGGGGAGCGCCGGCGAAGGGCGCCCCCGCGAAACCCTGACGGCGGAACCGGGACAGGACATCGGGCATGAATTTCGCCAGCGACAACGTGACGGGAATCGCCCCGGAGATCATGGCTGCCCTCGCCGAGGCGAACGCGGTCCCGGCCGCCATGCCCTATGGCGCGGACGATTGGACCGCCCGGGTCGAGGCGGCCTTTGCCGAGGTCTTCGAGCACGAAGTCGCGGTCTTCCCGGTCGCCACCGGCACTGCCGCCAATTCCCTGACGATGAGCGTTCTTTCGCCGCCCTTCGGCGCGATCTACTGCCTGGAGCATTCCCACCTCTATGAGGACGCGTGCGGCGGACCGGAATTCTTCACCGGTGGCGCCAAGCTCGTCCCGCTCGACGGCGAAGACGGC
>CAYGKX010000003.1:1511-10129 GCA_964350225.1 uncultured Rhodospirillaceae bacterium
GTTGTCCAATCGCGGCCCGGCAAGTGGCGTCCATGTCGTCCAGCCCGCCGCCGTCAGCCTGACCCAGACGAGCGAGATGGGCACGGTCTATTCGGTCGACGAGGTCGGGGCCGTCGGCGAGGTCGCGCGAAAGCACGGCCTCCTGCTTCATATGGACGGTGCCCGTTTCGCCAATGCCCTCGCGGCGACCAACGCGAGCCCGGCGGACATGACCTGGCGCGCCGGGGTCGACGCGCTGTCCTTCGGCGCCACCAAGAACGGAGCCATGTGCGCGGAGGCTATCGTCCTCTTCAGGCCGGAACTGGCGGAGACGTTGGGCTTCCGGCGGAAACGCGGCGCGCACCTCTTTTCGAAGATGCGCTTCCTCTCCGCCCAACTCGAGGCCTATCTCGCCGATGGCCTGTGGCTGCGTCTGGCCCGGCACGCCAACGACATGGCAGCGATCCTCGCCGCCGCGCTTGAGGCATCGACCGAGGCGGACGTCCTCTACCCGGTCGACGCCAACATGATCTTCGCCCGCCTCGACCCGGCGCTGATCGAGCGACTGTTCGAGGCCGGTTTCTTCTTCTACAGCTGGGGCGACCCGGCCCGGCCCGACGTCCGGCTGGTCACCGCCTTCTCGACCGACCCGGCGGATGTGGAACGCTTCGCGGGGATTGTCGGCGCCGGCCCCTGATCGTCGGGAATTGCAGGCACCGCCATGATCGTCCCCCGGACCACCGCACTCTTCGGCGTTTTCTTCTGCGGGCTTCTCGTCAGCAGTATCGGCTTCGCCCACGCCCTGACGCCGCAGCAACTGATATGGAAATTGCCCCGCGTCTGGTGTGGCAGCTTCGTCTGGACGCCGGGAGCCCCCCCGAGCAGCTACCGAGTCGCCTTTCGAAAGTTCACGGTCGGCGATGGCGGGAAAGTCACCGCAACCGGCCCCGGCACCATCCTGTCCAGGCGTCACGGATCGATCCGCGTGATCTTCCATGCCCGGTTCGATCCCCGGACATACGCCGTGCGGTTGTGGGAGACGGTCGTTCCGCCGTCGCCGAAATTCTATCTGACGAGCGGGCACTTTATCGGCGTGATCACTCCCGACCTGACCCGGATCGACGCCAAATGGGTCGATCCCAAGCTGCAGTTGCAGTCGACCCGCTTCCGGCTCGAGGCAGGCGCCGCGTCGGCGAAATACTCCCAGTGCCGCGACACGGCAGAGTGACTGCGCGCGGGCCACTGCGGCAAATCCGAAAAACAATCTCCCGCGAACCGCCGATCGGTGTTATCGTCCGCACAAAGGCGCACAACGTGCGCTCTTTGCGATCCCGACTTCCGGGGATCCCGACTGTTCCGCATCCGACTGCTCGGACAACGGCTCGATTGGGAGGTGATCAACCAGGATGTCTTATGCAACTCGTGCGCTTTCGGGCGTAGTTTCGCCGCTTCTCTTTGGCGCCCTCGTAACGATCGGGGGCATCGGATCCGGGGCGGCGCCCCCGGTGCGCGCGGAAGAGGCCCCGCCCCTCGACTGGCTGCGCCGACAGCCGCTGACGCTGTTCGACTGGGGCCTCTACAATCTGCGCCGCGACCTCGACCGCGTCGCTCTCAGGGTCGCGGACAGCGGCCTTTCCGACGACAAGCCGCTGGCGGGAAGCCAGCATGACTGGCGCACCGGCCAGATCGTCGCCTACCTCTCCTTCGTGGCGCCTCCCAAGCGCCGGACCCGCACATATTGCCACATGGTCTTCGCCCGCGCGGTCGCCCAGTTGATGAAAGGCGCGCCGGAGGGCGGCGGCCAGGCGAGCTGGTATCTGTCGTCGGTGTTCCTGCCCCGCGGGCGAGCCTGGATCCGTCCGAGCCGCGACTTCGGCGAACGGCTCGTAAAGTCCGTGCATTTCGAGATCGTGCTGCGGCCCGGCCCGGAGGAGTTTCGCGCCGGCGGCCCGCGTGTAAGATGTTCAGGACAGCTCGACGCCCGGTCGAACGAACTGAAGGACGTCGTGACACACTAACCGCGCCGTTCCGCCGACGCACCACATCGTCGGGGTGGCGACGCCGGAGCCCGGAATGCCGCCTGCCCCCAGACGCCCCGACGACGCTCAGCCTGCCGCCGGTCAGCCCCAACCGAACGACATGGCCGGGCTCGATCCGCGCGAAGCGGAACGGCGGCAGGCGATGGTCGACCTCGTTCGGGCCGGGCGCGGCGGCGGGATTCTCAGTCTGCCCGGACAGTTGAGCGAGCCGGACCGCCAGGAAATTCTCGCCAAGGGCGAGGCCGCCGAAGCCTGGCAGAAGATCTACGGCGCAGGCGGCCCGGGCAGTCACCGCCGGCGCGACAGCCTGGGGCTGGGCCGGGTGGCCTGGTTCCTTGCCGCCTTGTTGGGCTTCGGGCTCATCTGTGCCGCCCTCCTGCTGCTGACACGCTAGCAGCCGACGCGAAGCCGCGGCCCGTTCCCCACGCGCCGGCTGGTGAGCCCACCGGCACCGCCGCCGGTCTTCCACGGGCGCCCCAGCGGGCGAAACTCCCGGTGCCGCGGACGCCCCTTGCGTCGCCGCGCCCGATCCTGTAAATCCTGCCGCCTCGAACGGCCCGGACGCCCCCATCGTCTAGTGGCCTAGGACGCCGGCCTCTCACGCCGGAAACAGGGGTTCGAGTCCCCTTGGGGGCGCCAATTTCTCCGTTTCTTCCAGAAATCGCAGCGCATTGACTCAGGCGGCCCGACGGCTGGCCGACGCGCCCGTCAGTCGAACCCGCCGTCAATCGAACCGGCCGACGGTCCATTTGATGCCCTTGAAATCCGGCATCTCGCGTCCGTCGTCGCTGCCGATCTCGTCGGAGATCGCGTGTTCGAGCTTGGCGCTCATCGACATCACCAGGTCCGCGTTACCGCCTTTCTTCGCCGCGAGGTTCGTCATCTCGTGGGGGTCCTTCCGGACATCCAGCAGTTCAACGTCGTTCTCGGCATAAAGCTGGTCGAGGCCTTGGGGACTGTTGCGGTGTGTTGGAGCGAAATAGCGCGAGAACTTGTAGCGGCCATCGAAGACCATGCGGATCGTGCCCCGCTTGGTCAGGTCCGCCCTGATGTCGGGCATCACCGCCTTGCCGCCGGCCTTCTTCGTCTGACGCGCCTTCACGACGGCGGCGAGGAACGCGCTATCGTTGAAGACGAGGCCGCTGTAGGTGAAGAAGACCGTGTCCCGCACGGCATGGGTCCCGGCAGCCTCCGGCCGGTCGAGGAGCGCCGACAAGTCTTTGCCGGGCAGCCTGCGCCCGGCATAGCGGCGGGCCTCCTCCGGCGATGCCCCGGCCAGCGTGAGAAGGGTCGGGACGACGTCGATATGAGATGTAAGCGCCCGTGTCGCCTTACCGCCGGGCCTGTCGGGATGGACGACATAGAAGGGTACGTGCGTGTTTTCCTCGTAGGCGAAAGGCCCCTTGTTCCTGAGGCCGTGCGCCCCCGACATCTCGCCATGATCGGACGTGAAGACGACGATGGTGCGGTCCGCGATTCCCAGCGCGTCGAGCTCGTTCAGGAGCCGCAGGACATTCGCGTCCGCGGCCCGGATGCTGTTGATGTAGAAATCGGTGTAGCGCTGCCAGCGCGCGGGGTCCGGCGGTATGCGGCCAAGCAGAATGTCCCAGGATCGCTGGTACTCGCCATGGGCGCCCGGCCGGCCCGGCTGGTCGAAGGGCTGGGTCAGGCTTTTCGGCAGCGGCACGTCCCACGTCGGCGCATAGGCACTGTGGCGCGGCGCCGGTGCGGCCTTCGCGACCTGATTGCCGTTCTGCTGGACCGGCTGGCCGGGCAGGTCCGTGTCGAAGAACATGATGTCGTGGGGGTTCACCAGGCTGACCGTCAGGCACCAGGGCGTGCCCTTGTTGTTCAGCGGCCGCCCCGTCTTTCGCATCCACGTGATCGCACTGGATGCAATGGTCTCGTCGAATTGATACCCGCCCAGAAGGTGGCCGACGACATCGCCCGGCGTCGAATAGTCGGAGAAGCCGTATTTCTCCATCGCCCCGACAAAGGACTTCGGCTGTTCAAATTCCCGCGTCAGGTGCCACTTGCCCTTGTAGGCGGTGTAGTAGCCGGCCTTTCGCAGCATGTGCCCGTAGGTCGGCAGCGAGGTCGAAAGGTCCGGCACCCAGTCCGCGTTCAGATTTTCGATGATCCGGGTGTCGGCGGTCTGCAGGCCTGTTACCAGAATGGACCGGGAGGAACTGCACATGACCGCGCCGGCATAGTGGTTCTCGAAGGCGACACCGGTGCGCCTGAGGCGGTCATGTCCCGGCAGGGTCAGACCCGGCGGCCGCGGCAGGGCATGGCGTTCCTGATCCGTGAAGACAAAGAGGATGTTGTAGGCCTTCTTCGCGGCCATCGCCGGTCCGGTCGCCGATCCGATCATCGCCGTGCTCGCGACGGCTGCCGGCGCCTGGCTGAGAAAACGGCGGCGGGACAAGCGTTTCCCGGTTTCGTCTGGATCGTTCATGGTGCGTATCTGTTCCTTGTCGACGCGATACCGCCTGGGGCCCCGGGCCGGCCTGGCGCGGCGGCGAAGCCGTTGGCACACGCCATCGGTAGCCCGGAACGGATTGTCATTCGATGAAGACGCTCCGACGCACATCGCCCTGCGATCCCCGGCACCGGCCGGCCGCACCGATGCCGGGCGGCCACGATATCTAAAGATTCTGCCAGCACAGTGCCTGCCGCTGAGGGGGGGACTGTGGCCGAGACGAGACAAGACCTGCTGACGGAATATCAATCCCTGCCGACATCGGGGGCGAGAGCGGCTTTGGCCTTCGAGATTGACGGTCGCCCCTGTCTCGCGGTCCCGCAACTGGCCAGCGACATATCGGGCCGTCCGGCCGACATTAACGGCGGCGACAGCGACATCGAGATGCCGATCTACCGGTGGAACGGCGGCGCCTTCCAGCCCTGGCTGTCCGTGCCGGTGCCGGGCGGTGAAGATGCCGAGTTCTTCCGGATCGGCGGCCGCGCCTTCCTGGCGACGGCGAGCATCCGTTCGGGCGCGGGCCCCTACAACTTCAATGTCCTGTCGATCCTCCACGAATGGGACGGCGGACGTTTCGTCCCCTTCCAGGAGTTCCCCACTTTCGCCGCGAAGCAATGGCGGCATTTCGCCATCGGCGACCGCCATTTCCTCGCCCTCGCACAAGGTGTCGTCATCGACGGCCTGACGCCCGAACACGACCCGGCGTCGCGCATCTTCGAGTGGGACGGAAAGCGGTTCGTGCCGTTCCAGGCACTGCGCTCCGGCTGGGGATACAATTTCCATCATTTCCGGATCGGGGAGACGGATTTCCTGGGCTACGCGGACCATGTCGAGCCGTCGGTCGTGCTGCGCTGGACCGGCACCGCGTTCGAGGAGTTCCAGGTCATGGACGGCCACGCCGGACGCGCCTTCTGCTACGTCGAGGAAGCGGGAGAGCGCTACCTCGCCTTTGCCGACCTGGTCGGGGACAGCCTCCTCTACAGGTGGGACGGTTCGCGATTCGAGCGCCAACAAGCGCTCCCCGGCCCGGGCGGGCGGGAATTCGCGACCTTCCGGCACGAGGGAGCGCTATATCTCGCTCGCGCGAACTTCCTGACCGGCACGCCCCAGGCGCCGAAGACCGACCTCCTGTCGACCGTCTATCGTCTGCGCGACGGCAGGGCCGAGACCACCGAGCAATTCGCGACCTTCGGCGCCACCGACCTGTCGGTCTTCGAGGCCGACGGGCAGTGCTTCCTCGTCGTATCCGAAAGCCTTTCGGCCGACATCCGCTTTCGCACCGACACACGCATTTACCGCATCGGCGGGCGCGCCGACCCAACCGACTAACGATACCGGAACCGAGATCATGGCCGTCTACCAGAACCCCGAAATGGTCGCCCTGTTCGATGCCTATACCTCGGGCGCCCCCAGTATCGGCGCGGACCTGACGGAATTGGCAATGGCGGGAGATGCCGCCGACCCCCTCATCGTGTCCACGGGCACCGACATGGCGATCTTTCCGGGCGGCGGCGGTACCCCTTCGGTCCAGAGCTTCCGCCTGTCCACGCGCGGCTTCAAGGAACTCGCCGGCGTGTCCCACCTCGGCCCGGCGATGGGATCGATCCTGCGGATCCATGACCTCGACCCCGGTACCGACCTTTGGCGACGCGACGCGGAAAAGCTGCTGGATGCCGTGACGGCCGCCCGAGCCGCCAATTCCGAAGCCCTGTGGCGGGACCGGATCTGCGTCGATGCCTTCGAGGGCCGGGAGCGGGCGATCGCCGGTCTGCTGGATTACGGCTGTGCCCTGACAGGCCGGTATCTCGAGGCCGTCCTCGAAGACGAGAGCAGACTGACCGGTCGATTCCTGCGCGACGAGGTCCTGGAAGCCAGGGGCCGGAGTCTGGGCGCAACCGTTCCGTTCAACTGGGTGATGATCGCGACATTCTTCCTCACCGGCCTCGACACCAGCCACCGGATCATGAACTGGTTCGCGGGCGAAGGGGTCGATTGGCGCCGAGCCATGGTGCTGGTATGCGGAAAGGCCGGACGGCCGACATCCGGCGTGACGCTGTCCTCCAACTCGATCGCCCAGATGCTGGTCGCGGCCTCGGACCACAAGTTACCGCTCGACCGCCTCTATATCGCGCCTCACGGCCCGAGCTTCGTCCTGACCGATCCGGTCGACCTCGACGCGGTCAAGGCCTACGAGGCGCCGCTCCGGTTTCTCTGGTCCTACACCCGGGCAATCTCGGATCTGGCCGGCGTGATGTTCGAAGGCTTTCCCCGCTATGCTCCGGACGCGACGGCGGCGCCGACCCTGACGCCGGGAGTGGAGGCCTTGTCGGAGATGCCGCGCATCCAGGGGCCGGACGACCTGTATGCCATGACCACGCGCCTGCGCCTCGTCATGGAGGATCCGCGCCAGCTCCTGTCCGGCTGCGTCACAGACTATGCCGCGGAACAGTTGCTCCAGCATGGCAACGATCCCGCCCGGGTGACGGTGCCGGGTCTCGACGGCCTGGACTACCCCACCCTCTAGACATCAGGCCATCCTTTGGACATCGGGCCACCCTTTAGACATCAGGCCACCATCTAGACATCAGGAAGGTGCGGCGCATGGACCCCCTCGACTTCATCGAGACCGCATTCGAACCGGACTACCGGACGCTCGATGTCGAGGGCGGCCAGCTCGCCTGGTGGGAGGATGGCGGCGGCGCGGAAACCATCGTGTGGGTTCATGGACTGCCTCTGGAAAGCCGCGCGTGGGAGCCGCAGCGGCGCTTTTTCGCGTCCCGGTGCCGGAATGTCTTTGTCGACCTCAGAGGGTATGGGCGATCGACCAAGCTGCCCCATGGACCAAAGGACGTGACCGCCCTTTACAGCGCGGATCTGTCGGCCCTTTTCGAGACCCTGTCGCTCGACGGCGCCATGCTCGTCGGCCACGCGTCGGCGGGCCATCTCTCCCTCCGCTTCGCCGCCCGGAACCCGGACAAGATCGGCAAGCTCGTCTCGATCAACGGCAGCCCCCGGTTCCGCGCCGGACCCGACTGGCCGTGGGGATTCTCGGACGCCGACATGGCACGCTTCGAAACGATCCGGCGAGAACGGGGCATCGAGGGTCTGACGGATGCGGTGCTCGACCCGGGCAACGTCTTTCGCGACCTTTCACCCAAGGACGCGGAGCGATTGACGGCCTGGTTCCGGCCCATGAGCCTGACCGCCGGTGCCGAGACACTGATGGGCTTCTTCGACAGCATCTCCTTCGACGACGACCGCGAGCTGATGTCCCGGATCGCCACTCCCACGCTGCTGATCAGCGGTACGATCGGACGGGAGGTCCCTAGCGACGTAAGTCTCTTCCTGCTTCGCAACGCGTCCCGACCTCGTGAATGGCCTCATCGACGACATGCGCCGCACCTGACGCGCGGCGCCGGTGCGGACCAATCTTGGTGTTTACGGAGATTTCCGTCATGGCGCGGGCGGTTGCAATAACCACTTCCGATTGAATCAACCCTTTGCTAAGGCTTGGCCGGTCAGGATGCCCGCGGCAGCGGATCGCGGCGAACAGCCGTCCGGCCCGTTCACGCCCAATCGGCATTTGGAATATCTCTCCGAGGAGGTGACCGCGCCCGTGCCCGTCCTATCCGTCGTCGTCTGTACCCGGGACCGTGCCGATCGCCTCGCCCGCCTGATGGACAGCCTCTGCCGCCTCGACGTTCCGCCGGAACTCGAATGGGAACTCCTCGTCGTCGACAACGGATCGCGCGACGAAACGCCCCGGGTGGCGAACAGCTATGGCGAACGCCTGCCGCTGCGCGTCGTTGTCGAAACCACCCCCGGGCTGTCGCGGGCACGCAACCGGGCGCTCGACACCGCCCGCGGCGATGCCCTTCTCTGGACCGACGACGACACGACGGTCCCCAGTGGCTGGCTGGCCGGCTATGCCGAGGCCTTCGAACGCTATCCGGCCGCGGCCTTCTTCGGCGGACCCGTCGCCGCCCGGATCGAGGGGGTGGCACCCGGCCGACTGCACATCTTCCAGGACATCGTGGGCGGCGCGCTTTGCCATCACCAGCCGCCGATCGGCCTGACCTGCCTGAACAGGAACGACTGGCATCTGCCCTGGGGGGCGA
>CAYGKX010000003.1:10139-12447 GCA_964350225.1 uncultured Rhodospirillaceae bacterium
GCGATCATGGCCTTTCGCCGGAGCGCCCTTGCCGGGCGGCGTTTCGACACGCAGCTGGGCCGTGCGCCCGGAAAGGCGGTCCTCTCCGGCGAGGAGGCCGCCGTCCAGCGCGCCATCATCGATGCCGGCGGTCACGGCATCTGGCTGCCGGATGTCGGTCTCGTCCACCATGTCGACCGATCCCGGATGCGCCTCGCTTATCTGCGCCGCTATTTTCACGGAGTCGGTTGGGGCGAGGGCTATAATCTGGCGAAGCGTTCGCGGCACACTCACCGCCTCAAGATCGAACGGGAAGCGCGCCGTCTCGTCGCCACCCGGCAGGCGCACGGCCTCGTCCCGCCCTGGGCGCCGCTCGCCCGCAGGCTTCGCGCGCTGCGCGACATCTCCTACCAGCGCGGCGTGCTCGCGGGCCTGAAGGAAAGCACCTCCGCCACCGGCGGGCCATCGGCCCACCCCGCTGATGTCTAGGCGCCAGGACAGAGAAAGCTCAACGCGCAGCCGCCCGGATCGTCGCCTTCTTGTCCTGGGACTGGACGGCTTCGACCGCGATCTGGCGCAGCGGCTGATGGCGGAGGGCCGGATGCCCAGCCTTTCCCGGCTGGAGGCCAACGGCGCGCGCTTCGCCCTCGATCACGGCATCGAAAAGCATACCGGCCTCGCCTGGGAGCAGTTCGCCACCGGCCGCATGCCGGAGGAGGCAGGCCGCTGGTCCGCCATCCGCCTCGATATCCGGCGCTACCGGCCGGAACAGCCACCGACACGGCTGCCTCCCTTTCCCGAGACCCTCGACCGGCGCACCGTGGTCTTCGACCCGCCCTACTACGACCTCGGACAAGCCGGGCGCAGCCGGGGCGTCGTTGCCTGGGGTGCGCACGACCCGGGTGTCGCCGCGTCGAGCCGGCCGATGGAACTCGGCGCGGAGATCGCCGCCCGCTTCGGCCCCTACCCGGCGGACGACTATATCTATGCCCTCGTCTGGCCCAGCGCCGCACGGACGGCGCGTATGGCCACGGCCCTCGTCGACGCCGTCCGGACCCGCGGCCGGGTCGCCGAGTGGCTATTCGGGGAACGGCTGCCCGATTGGGATCTGGGCGTGGCGGTCCTGTCCGAATTCCACAGCGCGGCGGAAGCCCTGTGGCACGGCATCGACCCGGACCATCCCTTGCATGACCACCCCTCCGCCGCGCCGGCCCGCGACGGGTTGATCGGCACCTATGTCGAGGCGGACCGTATGATCGGCCGTCTCGCCGAGCGCTTCTCGAACGCCGACCTCCTGCTCTTCTCGCCGCACGGCATGGGACGGAACCGGTCGGACATTGCCGCCATGTGCCTGCTGCCGGAGCTGCTCTACCGCCACTTCACGGGACGGACGGCCCTGTCGCCCGCGCCGGACTGGCAGGTCGATGGCAGCGCGGGACCCGATTTCACGGCGACCGCCCACTGGGCCGAGGAGGTCGCGCGCCGCATGGCTGTCGAGCCCTCCCGCCACGGCCTTCTAGGCCGCCTTCTCGGCAACCGCACGGTTCTGCCGCTGGACTGGATGCCCGCCACCCGCTACCGGCCCCACTGGCCGAGAATGGCCGCCTTCGCCCTGCCTGCCTATTACGACGGACGGATGCGGGTGAACCTGCGCGGCCGCGAATTGCGCGGCAGGGTCGCCCCCGGAGAGTATCCGGCTCTTCTCGATGCGATCCGGACCCTGGTTGCCGAGTGCCGGGACGCGGCAAGCGGGCGGCCGGTCCAGGCGACCGTCGAGGTGCGTCCCGGGGACCCTGCCGAGCGTCACCCGACCGATGCCGACCTCATCTTCCGGTTCGTTGAGGACCATTATGGCTGGGTTCATCCGCGGCTGGGCCGCATCGGCCCGGTCCCGTGCCGGCGCCCGGGCGGCCATACGGGCGGCATGGGCTATGGCCTGTATGTCAAGCGTGAGGCCCGGGACGCGGGACGCGACCTAGGCGTCTTTCCAACGGGGGACATGAGCACCGCGGTCGCGGCCCTGCTCGGACAGCCCGCGGGCACAGGGACGCTCGGCCATGCCCTGGCCCGGCCCCCCTGCCGGCGAACCGCCGCCTGAAGTTCCGGCTTTCGGCCGCTTTCCTTTTCGCCCAAGCTGCGGAAACCAGCAGTATGAAGCACCCGAGACCCGTCGCAAGATCCGGGTGCAGGCACAAATTCCGGGGAGGCCTGCCATGACAGACAATATTCTCTTCGACATTTCGGACGGTGTCGCGACGATCACCCTGAATCGGCCGGACGACGCGAACGCGCTCGACGTACCGACCCTGGAGATGCTGTTACCCATAGC
>CAYGKX010000003.1:12519-13060 GCA_964350225.1 uncultured Rhodospirillaceae bacterium
TGCGCTGCGACGAGGACGACGTGCGGGCGGTGGTCCTGACGGGCGCGGGCGAGAAGTTCTTCTGCGCCGGCGGGGACCTCAAGTCCTTCAACGCCGACCCGAATATCGGCGCACTCCTGAAACGCGGGACGACTGTCTTTCATGGCGCCATCGCCAAGTTCATGCGCATGCGCGCGCCGCTGATCGTCGCCGTCAACGGCCAGGCGGCCGGCGGCGGGATGAGCTTCTCGCTCATCGGCGATATCGTGCTGTGCGCCGACCATGCCCGTTTCGTGATGGCCTATACGGCGGCGGGCCTCTGCATGGACGGCTCTTCCTCCTATTTCCTGCCCCGCGTCGTCGGCATGCGCCGGGCGCTGGAACTGTCGCTGACCAACCGCCCGATCGGCGCCGAGGAAGCGGCGGAAATGGGCCTCGTCACGCGGGTCGTGCCCAAGAACACGCTTCAGACCGAGGCCCAGGCGCTGGCCCGGCAGTTCGCCGACGGCCCGACCGGTGCCTATGGCTGGGTCAAGCGGCTCCTGTGCGACAGCTATTCCAA
>CAYGKX010000003.1:13070-23304 GCA_964350225.1 uncultured Rhodospirillaceae bacterium
GCTCGAAACACAGATGGAGCTGGAGACCCGGGGCATCGCGGAATGCGCCGCCTCGCCCGACGGACGCGAAGGGGTCGGCGCCTTCGCCGAGAAACGGAAGCCGAGCTTCGCGGGGCGCTGAGCCGGGGCGGCTACTTCGCCTCCGGCGGCCCGCCGGTCACAACCGGTCTCATCGCCGGGCCGCGCCACAAACCGGCCATCAGGAGAACCGACAGAAGGGCCGTGGCCGCGCACAGGATAAAGGGGAAATTCAGGTTCTCGCCGATCAGGACACCGCCCAGGAACGAGGCGCTGCCAGCGCCGAGCGTGAAGAGCGCGGTCGTGACGCCCATGACCCAACCCTGTTCCTCCGGCCCGACGCTGGCGGAAAAATTGGACAGGAAGGTCGGATAGCCCAGCGCGAAGGCCGCGCCATAGAGAGCGATCACGACGAGGGCGAGGGCCGCGTCCGGCACCAGCGCGAACAGGAGATAGAGGAGCGCCAGGACTGTCGAGGCAGCCCCGATGATCGCCCAGCGCCGGAAACGGCTGGCGACCCAGCCGACGAGGAAGGCGCTGGTCGAGGCGAGAACCGCACCGAACAGCATCATCGCGAGGCTGTTGCCCGGCACGCCGAAGCCGAAGCGGATGGACAGGAGATTGTCCATGAAGATGATCATGAGGTTCGACGAGAACATGAAGAAGAAGAACGGCAGGGCCAGGCGCAGGACAAGTGGCCGCTGGCCGATCCGCCAGAGCAGGAGAAAGATTTCCGCCGGTTCGAACTTCACCGGCGCCCGCTCCTGCTCCACGTCCCGGAAGAAGGCGGCGACCAGGACCATGACGATGACGACGATGCCGGCGGCAACGTAGAAAGGCGCCTGGTAGGAGGCGAGACCGCCCAGGATGTCCGTGTCGCTCAAGACGCCGCCCAGCACCGGCCCGAGAACGAGGGACAGGGAAAAGGACGCGACAATGAAACCCATGTTGCGGGCCTTCTCCAGTTCGCTATGGCTGAGATCGATCATTGCCGCCTGGGCGATCGGCTGATTTCCCGCGGTGAAGCCGGTGATGACGCGCCCGAGAATGAGAAGCCACAGGCTGCCGGTGTAGAGCGAGACGATCGTCAGAACATAGCCGATGAGGCTGCCCGCCAGGCAGATCTGGATCGAGACCTTGCGCCCGATCATGTCCGAGAGCTTGGCGATATAGGCGGCGCCGAGGAACCAGGACAGAAAGAAGCAGCCGATCACCACGCCATAGAGAAGCGAGCGCGTCGCCTGCGCCGTGTCCGGCGGGAGAAACCCGACCTTCGGGTCGATCATCAGGGTATTGACGATCGGAAACATCAGGCCCTGACCCAGAACGTCGACGAAGACGACCAGCAGCAGGGCCAGTTTTCCCTTGTCCATAATACCCGCTCCCCCTGGAAGGTCCCCCGCGACCCTACCGGATCAAACATTAGCCAATCCGAAAGGCGTTGGGCGATACTTGGCGCTCCAAGCTGTGTCGCCGCGCCTGCCGTCTCGCGGCGCAACTCGTTTCGGGTCCTGGAGGGACGACCGGATGCATGCCCGCCACTGGTTACCGGCGATCGCCGCCCTGCTTGTCGCGGACCCTCGGGTCGTGGCGGCGGAGGACCTTTTGTTCGAAGCCTCGACCCAACCCGGCAAGCAGACCTATCTGCCGGGCTATCTCCCCAAGGGTGCCATCGATTTCCGCCGATATCTGGGACCGCTGCCGAAGGCGGGGACGGTCTGGCTGCTGGAGGACCGGCGCATGGTGCTGCGCCTGCAGAAGGCGTCGCCGGCGCGGTGGCGGCAGGCGGTCGCGGACGGCCAGCGCCTGTATCCCCGTTTCGACGACGCCTTCGGCCGCCCGATCCGCCGGGCGACGACCCCCGCCCTTGTGCGGCTCCTCAACCGGGCGATGAGCGATCTTTACGCCGCTCTCGAACCCGCCAAGGACTATTACGACCGGAAACGCCCCTACCAGATCCTGCGTCTGAGCCGGGTCTGCGGCTTCGCCAGTCCGCCGTCGCGCTGGGCAAAGCGAAAGGCCAGCCCGTCGCACCCGTCCGCCCACAGCGGCTTCGGCTGGACGACAGCGGCGATCCTGTCCCTGGTCGCGCCGCACCGCAGTTCCAAGCTGGTCGCCCGGGCGGCCGACTATGCCGACAGCCGGGTCGTCTGCGCCGCACATTTCCCGATCGATATCCAGGCCGGGCATGTCCTTGCCGCGGCCGTCGTGACGCGGCTGCGCGCAGAGCGCGACTTCCAGCGCGACCTGGACTGCGCGCGCCGGGAATATTCCGCACGCCGGCCCCTGGATTGCTTCACGACGCCATAGCGCGGCGGGGCCTTATCCCTCCCGCTTCAGACGTCTGACAGCCGCGGCGATCTCCGACTGCACGGCGCGTGGCTGCTCCTGGATCGCCCGGGTGAGAGAACGCATTTCCTGCCGCACGGTATGAAGCTGGTCAAGCAACGACAGGAGGATCGGGATGGCGTCCTCGTCGACCTCAAGCTCGAAGCGCAACTCGCGGATGAGGCGGAGACGCGCGACGTCGATCTCCATATAGATGCCCTGACCGGCGGTGCCGGATGGCGCGACCCAGCCTCGGCCAACGCAATAGTGCAGTTCCTCGACGGTGAAACCCTCGATCCGCCGGATCAGGTCCTTCTCGGTCAGCATGTCAGCCTCCCATGCCCGCGCGCGGGTCCTCCGCGTCGTCCGGACGGTCTCTCAGGAACGCTTTCAGGGCATCGTCCGCCTTCTTCGGCAGGACAACCTTCAGGGTCACCAGCTGGTCGCCCGCCGCCCCCGATGCCGGCGCGACCCCGCGTCCCTTGAGGCGCAGGACATCGCCGGTGTTGGAATCCTCGGGGATGGTCAGGGTCACCGTCCCGCCGATCGTCGGCACCTTCACCTTCGCGCCAAGGACGGCCTCTCGCAGAGTGACCGGCAGGGTCAGGTGAATGTCCCGCCCGCGGCGTTCGAAATGCTTATGGGGCGTAACGCTGACGGTGACCAATGCATCGCCGGCGGGTCCGCCGCCGATCCCCGGCTGACCCTGGCCCTTGAGCCGCAGGGTCTGTCCGTCCTCGAGGCCCTTCGGGATGTTGATGTCAAGATTGCGGCCGTCCGGCATCGTCACCCGCCGCTTGGCGCCGTTCGCCGCCTCGAGGAAATCGACGGTCAGCTGATAGCGGGCATCGGCGCCTCGCATTCGGATACCGCCCCCTCCAGCGCCTGCACCACCCGGCCCCCTACCGGCGCGCGCACCGCGCCGGCCGCCGAACAGGTCGTCGAACACGTCGCCCATATCGCCGATATCGCTGAACGTCTCGTAGCGGTGATACTTCCCGCTTGGGTCGGATTCGGCATAGTGACGATAATACTGTTGCTCCGGCCGCTCCTGGCCGGACGCGTCGATCTCGCCCTTGTCGAACTTCGCCCGCTTCTCCGGGTCGCCGACAATGTCGTAGGCCTGCGAGGCTTCCTTGAATCGAGCCTCGGCCGCCTCGTCTCCCGGGTTGAGGTCGGGATGGTTCTTCTTGGCGATTTCGCGGTACTTCCGCTTGATCTCGTCCTGATCGGCATCCTTGCCGACACCGAGGACCTTGTAGGGATCGAGTGCCATCTTTCGCTTCGCTGGTTCGGGTCCGGCCCTGCCGCCCTGGCACGGCCGTTCCACATTTAGTCGCTGTTTCGCCGATGTCGACAGGCCATTGCGCCGCGTATCCGCCGGAACCCGGCCCCGCATCCCGCGTTCTCCGCAGGACCTCATTGCCGGACAGGGACATGCAGACGCGCGATCTCCTCCCTTACCTCTCGCGCTCGGGTTATGCCGCGAGAGGTGTCATTTATCTGATCATCGGCATCCTCGCTTTGATGCCGATCATAAGCCTCTCCGGGTCCGGCGGGGACACAAGCTCGAAGGGGGCTCTCCAGACGCTCCTCTCGCAGCCGGCCGGCACGGCGCTGCTCGCCCTTGTCGCGGCGGGCCTCGTCGGCTTCTCTGCCTGGCGTGCGGTCCAGGCCATCGCCAATACGGATGGGCACGACGACGACATGAAAGGCTATGTCGTCCGGGGCGCCCTTCTGGTCAGTGCCTTCACCCATCTCGCCCTTGCCGGATACGCGATCTCCCTCCTGTTCCAGCTCGGGTTCGGCGACGAAGGTAGCGGCGGGGGCGGCGGCAAGCAGGCGATCGCCGCCTGGCTTCTGCGCCAGCCCTTCGGACCCTATCTTCTCGGCGCCCTCGGCGCCGCCGTCGCCGGTGCCGGGCTCGCCCAGGTCTGGAAGGGCGCGACCGTCGGCTACGCCAAGCGACTGGACGTTCCGGAGGATCAGACCTGGCTGACCCGACCCATCTGCAGCTTCGGCCTTGTTGCCCGGGGGATCGCCTTCTGCATCGTCGGGGGGCTTTTCGTCTTCGCCGCGATCCATGTCGACCCAAGCCAGGCCGGCGGCCTGCCGGAGGCGCTGGACTGGCTCAAGCGGCAAACCTTCGGGTTCATCCTGCTCGGCGTCATCGCGGCCGGGCTGCTCGCCTTCGGGCTCTATAGCATCATCGAGGCGGCCTACCGCCGGGTCGGGCTCGAGCCTTCTTCCTGAACCAGCCGGACGACCGCATCGACCGCGACGGCGCCCTCGCCAAGCGTTCGCAGACGCAACGGGTTGATCTCGGCCTCGACGATCCGGACCCCGTCGAGATTGCCGAACCGCGACAGGGCGGACAGGGCCCTGGCCAGCGCGGGCAGGTCGGCGGCGGCACGGCCGCGAAAGCCCGTTATCGCCCCCAGAACATTCACCTCGGCGATCATTTCGGCCGCCTCGTCGGGGTCGACCGGGGCGGACCGGACGCTGCGTTCCGCCGTCAGTTCGGCCGTGACGCCACCCGGCGCCAACAGGACCAGCGGCCCGACCTGCGGATCGTGCCGGTACCCGATCATGACCTCTCCTGCCGCGTCGACCATCGGCGCGAGCAAAATGCGTATCGCCTCGCCCGGCGGCAGGCGGGACGCCGCCGCCGCACGAATGTTGCGGATGGCGGCGGTCAGCGAGGGCCGGTCCGGCACGTCGAGGACGACGCCGCCGATGTCTGACTTGTGGGTCACCGCGCCGCTGAGCAGCTTGGCGACCACAGGATAGTCGAACGGCAGTGTTTCGGGCGGGCCGTCGTCCCCGACCACGATCCTTTCCGGCGTCGCGATGCCAAGCCGGTCCAGCAGGTCATAGGAAGCGGCCTCGTCCAGGGTCGCCAAGTCGCCAATGGGCCTGGCCGGCACAACAAAGCCGTCGCGCGGCGCGTGGCGAGCGAGCGCGGCAGCCACCGCGTCGGCAAGGGATTCCGGCGCGCGAAAGGCCGGCACGCCGGCCTGTCCGAGGCGCGCGAGCGCGTCAGGCGCCTCGGGCACGACGAAGACGGCGAGGCGTCCGGACGCGCCGGGCACCCGCGCGGCATCCACCGCCGGCGCGATACTGAGGTCCGGGTCGAATCGCGCGGAGGAGCCCGCCGCGAAGACGATCAGGTCGAATTCGGGCGCCCGGACCATGACGTCGAGCGCAGCCTTGATGCTGTCATACCGCGTGCCGGCCAGGGTCAGGTCGACCAGCCGTCCGCGTGCCGCCCCCACGCCCGACCCTACGGCTGCCCCCACGCCTGCCGCTGCCAGCGCCGCCCATGTCGCATCCGACGGCGCCGGAACGTCGAGGCCGGCCAGGACCAGCCGGTCCACCGCCATCGCACCCCCGCCGCCCGTCGTTGCGACGACCCCGACCGCGGGCCGGCGGGTCCGCGCCGGCGCGACCGACGGGCCCGCGGCAAGGAGCGGCACGGCCTCGATGAACCCGTCCAGGCTGTCGACCCGGACGATCCCGGCCGCCCGGAAAAAGGCGTCCGCCGCATCGTCTTCCCCCAGCATCGCGCCGGTATGGGTGACCGCCAGTTCCTGCGCCTCCCGCGACCGACCGAGCTTGTAGGCCACGACCGGCTTTCCCGCCGCGGCCGCGGCCCGGGCGAAGGCGGCCAGTCGGTCGGCCCGGCGTACGGTTTCGAGAAACAGCATGAAAGCCGTCGTGTCCGGGTCGTCGACCGTCGCCAGGCCCAGGGTACCGATATCAAGATCGGCCTCGTTCCCGACCGAGACCAGCCGGGAAAAGCTCAGCCCCCGCGCCGTCCCGCGCGACAGCAGCGCCCCCAGCATGCTGCCGCTCTGCGACAGGACCGCCGTGCCGCCGGCAACGAGGCCGGGCTCGCGCAGTGCCGCGTTGCCGGTAAGCCGCAGGGCCCGATGCAGGTTCACGACACCGATGCTGTTGGGTCCGAGGACGCGGATGCCCCATCTGTCCCGGGCGGCCCGGATCCGTGTTTCGCCACTGGCGCCATCGGGTCCCGCGTCGGCGAAGCCCCCGGCGAGAATCGTCGCGGCCTTCACGCCCAGCCGGCCGCAGGCATCGAGCTGGTCGAGCGCCCGGTCCCGGTCCGTCAGGAGAAAGGCATGGTCCGGCACCTCCGGGAGCGCCGCCAGGTCCGGCCAGGCGCGTGCGCCCAGGACTGTCTCCCGACGGGGATTTACGGGATAGACGCGACCGGCGAAGCCGAAGCGTTTCAGATAGTCGAGCGGCCGTGACGCGGCCTTGCCCCGGTCGTCGGAAGCGCCGACCAGGGCGACGCTCTCCGGCGCGAACAGGGCCTCCGGCCAGTCGCGGGCGGCCATCTCACCCCGCCTTGGGCGGCCGCTGGGAGAAACGCCGGTCGAACACGGCCTCGGCGATCCGGTTCTTGAGGATCTCGACCGTGCCGCCGGCGATCATCCAGCCCCGTGTCCGGCGGAAGCAGTATTCGACCAGCGCCTCCTCGGAGAAGCCCAGCCCGCCCATCACCTGCATCGCCTCGTTCGCCACGTCGAAGCCGACCTGGTTGGCATGGGCTTTGGCGACGGAGGTTTCATAGGCCGATGGCAGCCCCTTGTCGGCGTTGACGGCCGCCCGGTAGAGCAGGAGCTGCGCGCTGTCGAGCTTGATGGCCATGTCCGCGAACTTCCACTGGATGCCCTGGAAGTCGCAGAGCTCCCGCCCGAACTGCTTACGGACCGTCGCATGCTCCCGCGCCCGTTCGAAGGCGTAGCGGCCGAGGGCAAGGGCGCGCGAGGCGTTGCCGATCCGCTCCGCGTTGAAACCCTGGATCTGCCGCTTGAAACCGCCCTTGCCGAGAAGGATATTCGCGGCCGGGGTCTCGCATCCCTCGAAATAGAGCTGGCACCACTCGTCGCCGCCGGTGAACCGGGTGTGCCGCCCGAAGCTGAGGCCAGGGGCGCCCCGCTCGACGAGGACCGAGCCGATGTCGCCGGTCGACGGGCCAAAGCGGACATAGACGAGAAAAAGGGTCGCCTCCGGGCTGTGGGTGCTGAAGACCTTGGTGCCGTCGATGCGGCAAACGTCACCCCGGACTTCCGCCGTCGTGCGCAGTTCCGTTACCGCCGAGCCCGCCTCCGGTTCCGACATGGCGACGGAGATGAGGGTCTTGCCGGCCAGAAGGTCCGGCAGGTAGCGGGCCCGCTGGTCGTCGCTGGCATATTCGGCGAAGGTGCGGATGGCACCGAAGTTGCCGGCCTGGACGACGTCGGCGCTGCGCGGGCAGACGGCGGCGACCTGTTCGATCGCGAGGACGGCGTCCATCAGGCTGCCGCCGAGCCCGCCGCCCGCTTCCGGAATGGTGATGCCCAGCAGTCCCTGGTCCGCCATCAGACGGGCGACATCCCATGGATAGGCCGGTTCGTGGGCCCGGGCGAGCGCGCCGGCGGCGAGATGCCGTTCGGCGAAGCCGCGCACACTGTCGGCGAACATGCGCTGTTCGTCGGTGAGTGAGAAGTCCATGGCTTGTCCCCGCAGTTCCTCGCCTGGTCCGGTCCATTGTTAGCGCATGCGCGATCGCGCTGTCGCGCGTCGCGGCACCGGTCGTTCGGACGGGAGGGCGGCGGAGGGACGGCATCCGGACAGCGGTGCGGCACGTTGACCGACCGCGAGTTAGTGCTTCAACAGCATTACGATCTGACTTAAGTTCCGTGTCATCTTCATTACGGTTACGTGACGTACTGGCCACGAGGTGGCCATCAGGGGCGCGTCACCGGCCATGGGACATGACTTGTCGTCGGGCGCCGTCCGGCCTGTCCGGCGGGGGAGATAGAGAGAATATGGCGAAGATCCGGATCGCAATTGCCGGTGTCGGCAACTGCGCTAGCGCCCTCATTCAGGGCCTCGAATACTACCGCACCCACGACGAACAGGATGTCGCCGGCCTGATGCACCCGATGATCGGGGAGTGGCGCTCGACCGATATCGAGGTCGTGGCGGCCTTCGACATCGACCGGCGCAAAGTCGGCCGGCCACTGGAGGAGGCGATCTTCGCCAAGCCCAACTGCGCCCGTGTGTTCCAGAGCGCCCTGCCCGTTTCGAACGTGGTCGTGCAGATGGGCCCGGTGCTGGACGGCATCGCGACCCATATGGAGGACTACCCGGATGACGAGGCCTTTCGCCGCGCGGAGGAGGAGCCGGTCGACGTCGCCGCCGTCCTCCGCGAGACCAAGGCGGAGGTGCTGGTCTGCTACCTTCCCGTCGGGTCCGAGGGCGCAGTGAGGTATTACGCCGAGGCCTGCCTCGATGCCGGCACCGCAATGGTCAACTGCGTGCCGGTCTTTATCGCCTCCGACCCGGCCTGGGCGGATCGGTTCCGGGCCGCGGGGCTGCCGATCGTCGGGGACGACATCAAGAGCCAGGTCGGCGCGACCATCGTGCACCGGGCCCTGACCCGTCTGTTCGGCGACCGGGGCATGAACCTCGACCGCACCTACCAGCTCAATACCGGTGGCAACACCGACTTCCTCAACATGCTGGAGCGGAGCCGCCTGTCCTCTAAGAAGAAATCCAAGACACAGTCGGTCCAGTCGCAGCTCGACGTGCCGCTCGATCCCGCCTCGATCCATATCGGCCCGTCCGACTATGTGCCCTGGCAGGACGACAACAAGGTCTGCTTCATCCGGATGGAGGGGCGCGGATTCGGCGACGTGCCGATCGAGCTGGAGCTGCGCCTGTCGGTCCAGGATTCGCCCAACAGCGCAGGCGTCGTTATCGACGCGGTGCGCTGCGCCAAGCTGGGATTGGACCGCGGGGTCGGTGGCCCGCTCGAGGCGCCGTCGGCCTACTACATGAAGAGCCCGCCGGTGCAGATGCGCGACAGCGAGGCCCGCGACGGCTGCGACGCCTTCATCGCGGGGCCAAGCCAGGCCGGGACTGAGGCGCGTGCCACCAAGCGCGCCAGCCGATAGAGACACGGAAGACCGGGTGGCGACCTTCGACGCCAAAGGTCCAACAAGCGGACGGCCAGCCAGGGGGCGGCCGACCGCCGGGCTGATTCTCGCAGCCGGGATGGGGTCGCGCATCGCCTCGCTTGGGGCGCCCGCCAAACCGCTCGTCCGGCTCGGGCGACATACGCTCGCCTATCATGTCCTCGACACCATCGCCCAGGGCGCGGGGGTCGACCGCTTCGTCGTCGTGCTGGGCCATGCCAGCGATCTGGTCGGTCGCCATTTCGCCGAGATGGGTCGGCAGCTGGGCGTGACGGTCGACTTCGTCATCGCCCGTGACTGGCGCCTGGGCAACGGTGCGTCCTGCCTGAGCGCACGCGGCTCGATCGGCGAACAGACCTTCCTTCTCAGCATGACCGACCACCTGTTCGACGCCTCCCTGGTGCGCGCACTGGCGGATACGCATGTCCCGGACGGCGGCCTGCGCCTCGCGGTGGACTTCGACAAGGATGGCGTCTTCGACCTGGAGGATGTCACGCGCGTCCGGACCGACGGCGCCGGCGCCATCGTCGAGATCGGCAAGATGATGGAACCCTGGGACGGCTCCGACACCGGGCTCTTCGTCTGCACACCGGGACTTTTCGATGCACTGGCGCAGGCGGGCGAGGCGGGCGAGCATGGCCTGTCCGATGGCGTGCGGCGCCTCGCCGGGCAGGGCCTCGCGCTCACGGCGGACGTGACCGGTCACTGGTGGATGGACGTCGACACGCCGACGGCCCTTGCGGCGGCCGAACGGCATCGGCAGGCGACCGCCGCGGTTCGGCCGAAGCCCGGGCCGCCCTCGCCGGATCCGCGCCGGGCCAGCACGTGACCCTGGTCGGTGCCTGCCCCGACGGAGAGAACGTGTGCGCCCCGGACCGGGCCACCGCCATCGAGTACCTGGC
>CAYGKX010000004.1:0-952 GCA_964350225.1 uncultured Rhodospirillaceae bacterium
AGATAGTCGACGATGGCCGAATAGATCCGTTCGGAATCGGGCGCGGCCTTCAGGGGAGATTCGCCCGTGCCCGGCGCGTCGACGGCGACGAAGCCGACGTTGCGGGACATGTAGACCGGGCCGTAGCGCTCCGCCGTATATTCCTTGTAGCTGTCGAGCCCGCCGATGGTGATGATCACCGGCGGCGGCCGTACGCCCTCCGGAAGTTGCAGGTAGACGGGGATCTCGCCGCCCTCGAAGGGGATCCGGACGATTTCCATCGTCGGCCGTTGCAGCCGGGCATAGGCGTGGAAGGCCTCGACGCACTTTTCGAAGGACTTCTTCTTCTCCGGTGCGTTCTGGGTCGGCCAGGCGCCGAAGGCGAAATAGCGCCAGGCCATAATGTAGGCCTCGCCCGCCGCCGCGCGGTCCGACGCTTCGAGCCCCGCGCCCCTGTCGAAATAGCGCTGGCCCATCGCCGCCCAGGCGCGGCCCCACTCGTCCCGGTCCAGGCTGGAGATGTTGGAAAGGATCTCCTGGACGTCCTCCGCCAGCATGCCGGTCAGGGGATAGACCTGGCTGTCGGCGCGGGACTGAACCTCGTCGCGCAACTCCTCCCAGCTCCGGGAGGGCGCGATGCGCGGGTCGTTCTCCATGGACGGATTCCTCCTGCGATTTTTATTGTGCCGGCGCTTCTTGTGTCGTCTGACTCGAGGGGGGCTATTCGGCGGCGTGCTTGCCGACCGACCAGCCGGTACCGCCCAGGCGCTCCTCGCCGAACTTGATCGGGTCGCGTTCCAGCTCTGTCGCCATGGTGTCGTTCCACCGGTTGAGGAAACCGAACAGGGCGATGACGCCGACGATCTCGACGACCTGGTCGTCGTCCCAGTGTCGCTTCAGCTCGTCGAACTCCGCGTCAGTCACGGCGTTCGGCACCTGGCTCGCGCCCTGTGTCACGACCAGCGCCGCACGC
>CAYGKX010000004.1:962-18278 GCA_964350225.1 uncultured Rhodospirillaceae bacterium
CATTTCCGACATGTGTCCCGTATGGGCGACGCAGTAGTTGCAGCCGGCCGTGCGGCTCGAGAGATGGGCGATCAGGTATTTCAGCTCCATCGGCACCGCGCCCGGGGCGAGCGCGCCGACGGCCATCGCCTGGAAGCCTTTCAGCAGTTCCGGCCGGCGGGCCATGATCAGGTTGCTGTTCGGAACGAAGCCCAGCATGCCTTCGATACGGGCAAAGCCCTCGGCGAGTTCGGGTACGGCATCTTTGGTCAGCGGTTGGACCCGCAGCATGGCAATTCTCTCCCTAGGATTTTCATCGGGCCGCTATGGGCGGCCGCATTCTGGGTGACAGTCCGGTACTAGCCGGCCCGGCCCGACGTTGCGGGCAGGACGGCGGAAGCTTTCTGCATCTGGTTCGCGGTCGCGGTGATGTGCTCGATCATGAGCTCGCTGGCCTTCTGGCCCTGGCGGGCAATGACGGCCTCATACAGCGCGCGGTGTTCGGCTTCGTGTTCGCGCTGGTAGTCCCGGCGCGCCAGGAGGAGCCGCTGGTAGCGGACTGCGTGGTCGAAAAGCTGCTTGCGAACGGTCATCAGCCGGGGCGAGCCGCAGGCGCTGACCAGCGCGTCGTGGAAGGCGCGGTGCCGGCGCGTCCACTCGTCCATCTCCGCCGCCTCCGGGCTCCACCGGCCCGCGGGTATGATCGCCAGATGGTGCATCGCCGCCGCGATCCGGGCTTCCCAGGCGTCGTCGCCCTGTTCGATGGAAAGCCGCAGGGCCAGGGGCTCGATCTCGCAGCGGATGGCGACGATGTCGCGCAGGTCGGCGGGGGAGACCGGGGCGACCCGGAAGCCGCGCTGGCCCTCGACGACGACCAGTCCCTCACCGGTCAGCCGCGACAGCGCCTCCCGAAGCGGGCTGAACCCGATGCCATAACGGGTGCGCAAGGTCTCCAGGCGCAGCTTTTCGTCCGGCTTCAGGGCACAGCTCAGGATATCGGCGCGCAGCCTGGCGAAGGCCGTACCGGCGAGGGTCGAACTGTCCGGCAGACGCGGGGGAACGTCCGTCTGGGCGTCGCCCCACGATACGGCATCCTTCCAGCGTTCGAGCGTCGCCTCGTCGGTCATCCGGGCATCTTGGGCAGCGTCCAGGAGCGAATCAATCGGAAATTTCGAAATTTTATAGCTTCATCGACAAACCCGTTGACGAAGCCAGATGGAGACGGTTTGCTGTTTCCAGCTTGCAAGAACGCCGCCGAACCTAGCGCGCCGGAGGTCCACGCGCTGCGCAGGACGGTCGATTGGGAGGAGACTAGCGGTGATCAAAGCGCACGATATTGCCTATTGCGAATACAGCGTCCCCGATCTCGAGAAGATGGAGGCGTTCCTGTCCGATTTCGGCATGATCAAGGTCGAGCGGACGGACGATCGCCTCTACATGCGCGGCGCCGGACCGCACCCCTATATCCACGTCAGCCATAAGGGCGATCCGGGTTTCGTCGCCTGCGCCATGTCCGCGCGGTCGGCCGAGGATCTGGAGACGATCTCGCAGCACAAGGATGCTATTTCCGGCGTTGAGGACATCGATGGCCCGGGCGGCGGCAAGCGGGTGAGCCTGCGGGCCCCCGGCGGGTTCCGTATCGACGTCGTACACGGCATCGCCAAGGCCGAAGAACTGCCGGTCCGCGACCCGCTGAGGGTCAATTTCGCCAAGGTGAAGAGCCGTCAGGGCGAGCTGCAGCGGCCGGAGCTTGAGCCGGCGCGCGTCGTCCGCATCGGCCACTGCGTCTTCAAGGTGCCGAACGAGATCGAATTTCGCCAGTGGCTGATGGACACGGTCGGCATGCTGCCGTCTGATCATTTGCAGGCGCCGGACAACGAGGATTTCACGGTCGGCAGCTTCCTGCGCATGGATCGCGGCGACCAGTGGACGGACCACCATTCGATCCTCTGTCTGGAGTCGCCCGACGAGGTGAAGATCCACCACACGTCCTACGAGACCCAGGACCCGGACGCCGTCTTCATCGGCCACTACTGGCTGCGCGAGCGCGGCTGGCAGCACGAATGGGGTGTCGGGCGGCACCTTCTGGGCAGCCAGGTCTTCGACTACTGGCGCGACCCCTGGGGGCACATGTTCGAGCACTACGCCGATGGCGACCTGCTGACGGCGGACGCGAAGCCCGGAAAATACGCCGCGACACAGGAGAACCTGGCGCAGTGGGGTCCGGAGCTGTCCGAGACGTTCTTTAACTGAACCACACTGCGACCCGGCGCCGCGGCGCCGTCCGCGAACCACAGGAAGGCTAATTCGAGAAACAAAGCCCGCAATGGGCATCCGCCGGGACCAACCCGGTGACGCAACCAGAAGCGAATAATCGCCTAAACGGCATCACGTTGGAGGAAACCTCATGAAACGCAGCCTTACCGCCATGCTCGGAGTCTGCCTTGTCGCCGCCGGTATGACGACCGGTGCAGAGGCACGTACTTACAAGCTGACCGTCGCGGCCGGCCAGTCGCTTCGCGCGCTGCCGAGCCTGCGGATGGTCCACGAATATTTCGTCCCGGAAGTGAAGAAGCGTATCAAGGCCGCCGGGCTCAAGGACGACATCGAATTCCGCGAGGCCTATGCGGGTTCGCTCCTCAAGCCGCGCCGCGTGCTGCTCGGCACCCAGGACGGCATCGCCGACATCGGCTATGTCCCGACCCTGTTCCATCCGGACAAGCTGCCGCTGGAGCAGGTCGGCTTCGTCGCGCCCTTCTGCACGGAAAGCGTCTCCAAGGCGGTCGGGGCGGTCAACGCCCTCTACAAGTCCGTCCCCGCGATGAACGCCCAGTATGACAAGTTCAACGTCGTGCGCCTGGCCGGCAGCGGCGTGGACAGCTACGAGCTCTTCACCAACTTCCCGGTCAAGTCGGTCAAGGACCTGGACGGCAAGAAGATTGGCACCGCCGGCGCCATTCTCCAGTGGCTGAAGGGCATCGGCGTCACGTCCGTCGACAGCAACATGATGCAGTACTACAACTCGACGAAGACGGGCGTGTATCAGGGCTTCATCATCATCGCCTCCGCCATTCCGGGCATGAAGTACCCGGAGGCCGCACCCTATGTGACGAAGGTCCGCTTCGGCGCCATGTATGCCGTCGCGCTGGTGATGAACAAGGACAGCCTGAAGCGGCTGCCCCCGGCGCTGCGGAAGATCGTCCTCGAGGTCGGGCGTGACTGGGGCGCGGCCGGCGACAAGGCCCAGCAGGCGGCCTACGAGCGCGGCTTCAGCCTCGGCAAGAAGATGTTCAAGGACGCCAAGTGGAGCGAGTTCTCGGACGCCGAGCGCAAGGAATGGGCGATGAAGATGCCCAACATCGCGCAGGAATGGGCCAAGGCGCTCGATGCCAAGGGCCTGCCGGGCACCAAGGTCCTGAAGGGTTATATGGACGCGATGCGTGACGGCGGCGTCCAGTGCGCCCGTCAGTGGGACAAGGAATAGCCTGCGAGGTTTGAAACGGGAGCGGGGCGCCGTCGCCGAACCGGCGGCGCCCTGCCTCCCGCTTCTCCGGGCCATTCCCGGTTGGCGGCGCCCAACGGGCCCCGTACTTCCGGTCCGCACTTCCGGTCCGCCCGCTCTGGTTCGTCCCTCCGGTTCGTCCGTCTGGCCTGCCAATTCGGCCAGCCGTGTGCTCGAGACAGCCGCCCGCTCCCGCTCACCACGTCATGCGCGATGCCCGCAACTCGACAGCAGATTGACAGGACCATCGGATCGTCCGGCGGCGAGGGCTCCCCGCCTCCGGCGCCCGGCGGTATCGCGGCGGCGCTGCGCCGGGTCGACAACGCGTTCGGCCAGGTCACTACGATCCTCAACATTGTCGGGACCGTCTGGATCGTCGTGATGTCGGTCCTCGTCGTGGTCGACGTCATCGGGCTGGCCGCCTTCTCGGCTCCGGTGCCGGCGGTGAAGGAATTCATCCAGCTGTCGATCCCCGGGATTGTCTTCCTGCAGCTCGCCAACACGCTCAGGGAGGACCGTCACATCTCTTCCGATGTCCTCATGCAGGTCATCAAGGCCAGGCGGCCACGGGTCGCCGCCTTCTTCTATTCGATCTTCAACCTGATTGGCGCCGTCCTCATGGGGATCATGGCCTATCTCATGTATCCGAAGGCCGAGCAGGCCTATGTCGAAGGCTTCACGCGCGGCGCCCAGGGGGTTGCGACCCTGCCCGAATGGCCCAGCATGGCCCTGGTCGTGCTCGGCGCCGGGGTAATGGCCATCCAGTATCTTCTCCTCTTCCTGCGCGATTCGATCGCCGTTGCGATCGGCAAGCCACCGGTCGATCACAAGAACGAGCAGTTCGTCGAATGAGCGACGGTCTCATCGGTCTCCTCTGCATCCTGGGCAGCCTGCTTCTGATCCAGACCGGGATGCATATCGCGATCTCGCTCCTGCTCCTCTCGTTCATCGGCGTCTGTCTGGTGCCCGGCGACCGTGTTGCCGGCGCCCTCCTCTCCCGCTCCTCCTCCGACTCCATCGCGCTCGATTCCCTGGGCGTCATTCCCCTCTTCGTTCTTATGGGGCTTCTGGTCGCCGCGGCAGGGATCGGCCGCGACACCTTCGATGTCGCCAGCCGATTATTGAGACGCATCCGCGGCGGTCTGGGCATGGCGACCGTCGCGGCGAACGCCATCTTCGCGGCCTGCACGGGTACGTCGATCGCCTCCGCTTCGGTCTTCACCCGAATCTCGGTCCCGGAGATGATCCGCTACGGCTACAACCCGCGTTTCGCCGTGGGTGTTGTCGCCGGCAGCTCCGTCCTCGGCATGCTGATCCCGCCCAGCCTGCTCTTCATCATCTACGGCATCATCGCCAATGCCTCGATCGGCTATCTCTTCGTTGCGGGCATCGTGCCGGGCGCCCTCCTGTCGCTCGCCTTCATGCTCCTGATCTACCTGATGGCGCGCTTCCGGGAACGCTCCGTCTTCGCCGAATCCTACGCCGCTTCCAAGGCGCTGGAGGCGGCCCATCAGGAGAGCGACACGGGAGCCCTCTGGAAGAAGGTCCTGCCGGTTGTCATCCTTGTCGGTGTGGTCCTCGGCGGCATCTATCTCGGCATCTTCACGCCGAACGAGGCGGGGGCCATCGGAGCCTTCGCCGCCTTCGTGATCGGTCTTGCGCGGCGCGAATTCACCCTCAGAAAGCTGTGGGACGTGGTGCTGGAGACCGGCCGGGTCACCGCCGCCATCCTGTTCCTTCTGCTTGCCGCGCAGATGTACTCCCAGATGCTGACCACCACGGGCCTGACCCAGGAGCTGGCGGATCTGGTGGCGGAGGCGAAGCTCAGCTACGTCGTCCTGATCATCGGCTATCTTGCGCTTCTGGTGATCCTCGGGACCTTCCTCGATTCCTTGTCGATCCTGATCATCGTCGTGCCCTTTGCCCTGGAACTCATCCCGGCGAGCGACCTCATCTGGTTCGGCGTCATCACGGTGATCGGGGTGGAGATCGGCCTGCTGACACCACCGCTTGGCATCGCCTGTTTCGTGATCCACACGAACCTCGACCGGCGAGACATATCGGTGAACGACATCTTCGCGGGCGCCTTGCCCTTCATGCTGACGATGGTGACGGTGCTGGCGCTGATCGCCGTCTTCCCCTGGCTCGCGACGATGCTGCTCTGACGGCGCCCGGGCGAGCCGGGCGGCCGCCGTCCTGCAAGAGGAAGGCCTGTTCATGATCGCACTGGACCCAAAGCGCACCGCCGTCGTCGCTGTCGACATGCATCGCGGACATCTCGACCCCAAGGTCGCGACCCTCCCCATCCCGGCGGAGCGCTGTCCGATTGTCATCGGCCGCGCGAAGGACCTGTTCGACCGGTTGCGCCCGATGGGCGTCCCGATCGTCCATGCGATCGTGACCTACCGGGACAGCGGGGAGCTTCTGTCCAACCCGTTCTGGCGTGCGATCCACGACGACCCGAACAAGAAGCGGTCCGGCGTGTCGACCCACAATATTGTCGGCAGCCCGGGCTGCGAGATCGTGCCGGAGCTCTACGACGCCGGGCGCGATATCGTCATCGACACGAAGAAGCGCTACAGCCCCTTCCTGCACACCGACCTGGAGTTCGTGCTGCGCCACCGGCTCGAGGTCGACACGCTGATCCTCTGCGGCATCAACACGACCTCCTGCATCCTCTGCACCGGCTTCGAGGCGACGAACCGCGACTACAGGGTCGTGGTGGCGGAAGAGGCCTGCGACACGATGGATGGCCGGGAGGCCCACGACTACGCCATCACCCTGATCCGGAACATCATCGGCTGGCCGGGCTCCAACGACGAGATCGTCGGTGCGCTGTCGGGGAAGGCCGCTGCGGAGTAGGGGGTGGAGCCCGGCGTCGCGTCCTTCGACAGGCTCAGGACGAGGCGTGTTCTTCAGGTCGGAACTTCACACCCCTCATCCTGAAGATGGGCCGACGCCGGAGTTATGAGGAGAGGGCTCATCCTTCGACAGGCTCGGGACGAGGCGTGTTCTTCAGGTCAGAAGTAACCGCCCCTCATCCTGAGCCTGTCGAAGGATGCGATGACGGGCTCCCTCCCGCCGGCTGGCCCTACCGCTCGTCCATCGCCCTGTCGTACCAGGCGAGGTCCGTGTACTTGTGCGGGTCGGTCAGCGTCTTCTGCGGGCGGCCGTACTGGCTGCGCAGTTCAAGCACCGTCTCGATTCCGGCGATGTCCAGCTTGGCCGTCGGCTCGAAGCCGCCCTGGTCGGCGAGCAGCACGTCGTAGGTCGCCTGGGCGATCTCTTCGCCCATGTTCGGGACCTTGGACATCAGGAGCTTGCAGGCCGCGTCGCGGTTGTCGCGGTCGTAGAGCCAGTCGAGTGAATCGAGATAGCCGCCGATATATGCGGTCAACGCCTCGCCATTCTCCGCCGCCCACGCGCGCCGGGCTGATCCGACGAGGCCCTGGTAGGCCGGTAGCACGTCGGACGCCTTCTGGAGCAGGCGCAGGCCCAGCTTCTCCGCGATCAGCTCGAAGGGGGTGAGAAGGAGCGTGCCGGCATGGGCGCCTTCCTTCAGGCCGTCCCAGCGCTGCATCACGCCGCCCGCCCGGACATACTCGACGTCGTCCTCGGAGAGGCCGCCCTTCTCGATCATCTTGCGCAGCACGAAGGCGAAGCCCGTCGTCAGCGCGTCGACAGAGAGTTGCTTGCCACGCAGGTCGTCGTAGCTCTGGATGTCGCCCTGGACGACCAGCCGGAGGAACGCGTCGTCCCCACCCATGAAGACGAAGAGGTCCGGATCGCGGTCGATCTCCGCCTCGCCCTGGCCCTCCTGATAGGCGACCACATTGTCGATGCCGGTCATGCCGATGTCCCAGTCGCCCCGGATCAGCCCCGATAGCTGCTCCATCGAACTGGTCGTCAGGTGCAACTCGACCTCGACGCCGCGGCGTTCGAAGAAGCCCTGCTCCTGCCCGGTCCAGAGCGGCAGGTTGAAGCCGCCCGGAAAGACGATGACATCGAGTTTGGTGGTCGCCATGTCGCGTTCGCTCCCGTGTTCTTGCTGTCCGGCGTCGGCCGGTTGGCGGGCGATTCTATAGATTGTTCGAATGCCCGCAAGCGCGGCCTGACCGTTCCGGATCGGCACGAGCACGAAACCCGTCGAGCCGACAGGCCGGGCTCCTTCCGGCCCTCCCTCTGGTCGCCGAAGCCGGCTGAATCCGCGTCTGCTTTGCTGGACTCGAACCCATCTTGCCTCCATCATGGAAGGTATTAAGCAACATGAAAATCATCTGGATACTGTAATGATCGTTTTTTCATTTTCAGATCAATATAATGTACCTCTTTTCTCGGCCGCATCAATTTCCAGCATTAAATTCTGTTAAGCATTGTCTGAAACTTTTTTGGCCCCCGAGGCTGCCCACGGAGTTACAGAACCGCGATATCGGAACGCGCGGATTACAGAACAGGGACGGTTCAATGGACGTCGCGTGACTCTCACATGCCGGGTCGGGACCCGGCGTGCCTGGCGGAAAGGAAACGGCCGGCCCCCTGAGAGGGCCGGCCGTGTCGCATGTCAGTTACGGAAGGGACGTTCACTCGTCCCTGATCGGATTGCTCAGGAGGCCGACGCCTTCCACCTCCACGTCGCACGTGTCGCCGTCCTTCATCCAGAGCGGCGGCTTGCGGAAGGCGCCGACACCCGCCGGCGTGCCCGTGACGAGGAGGTCGCCCGGCTCCAGGGTCATGACCTCCGACGCGACGGCGACGATCTCGTCGACCGGGAAGATCAGGTCGTTCGTGTTGGCGTCCTGCACCAGCTGGCCGTTCAGCTTGGTCGTCAGGCGCAGGCCCTTGCCGCCGGCCGGCAGCTCGTCGGCGGTGACGAAGTCCGGGCCGAAGCCGCCGGAGCCGTCGAAGTTCTTGCCGCTCGTCCATTGCGGCGACTTGAACTGGTAGTCGCGAACCGAGCCGTCGTTGAAGACCGAATATCCGGCAACATGGTCGAGCGCCGAGGCGCGGGAGATGTGCCGGCCGCCCGTGCCGATGACCGCGACCATCTCGCCCTCATAGTCGAACTGCTCGCTGCACTGGGGGCGGATCATCGGCGCGCCGTGCCCGACGAGCGATGTCGCGACCCTGAGGAAGAGGACCGGGTAGTCCGGCTTCTCGTAGGGGCTTTCGGAAGCGTGGTCGATATAGTTGAGGCCGACGCAGATGATCTTCGGCGGCTGCCCGATCGGCGGCAGGTACTCGAAGTCGCCGGTGACGAGGCTGTCCGCCCCCGCGCCGTCGAGCTTCCCCGCGATGTCGCCCATGAGGCCGGCGGACAGGATGGCGGTGATGTCGGTCGGCAGGCCCGGCAGGGCCTTCTGCAGGTCGATCAGGTCGTCGCCCTTGCGGGCGGCGAGCGAGACGTAATCGCCCTGCTTGAACTGGATCAGTCGCATTCTGGGGTCCCCTCTAGATCAGGTGGTCGGCCGTTCGCGGCGCCCGGACGGCGCGGTCTTTTTCGATGGCTTTGTGTACGACAGATGGCGCCCTGGCGGAAGGCTTGCGGTGGGGTGGCACCGCCCGCGTCAGCGGGCCTCCGGCGGAGTGACACCCAGCCGGCCGGCATGCTGGCGAAGCTGCTCCCAGAGCTTGGTGCCGAGCGCGATACCTTCCTTCCGTCGGCGGGCGGCCTCCCGGTCGCCGCGTTCGCCGGGCATCAGGATGTCTTCGAACCCCTCGGCCGGCGGCTGCGCGGCGATCTCTTTCGCCATCCGGTCGACCTCGTGGGCATAGGCCTCCGCGCCGACGAAGGCGGCCGGATCGATCGCCACCGCCATGGCGTTCTGGACGCTGTCCGACTGCTCGATCGAACCGTCGAGCGACGGCGCGGTCAGCGGGTAGCCGGCGAGGAGGCTCGTCAGGCATTCGATCATCAAGCCCAGCCCGGCGCCCTTCGGGCCGGCGAGGGGCAGCGAGACGCTGGCCGCGTTGGCATCGGTCGTCGGGCGTCCGGCGCTGTCGAGGGCGACCCCCTCGGGCAGGGGCGTCCCGCTCTGCCGCGCCTGGGCGAGGCGGCCAAAGGGGATCGCCGCGCTCGACATGTCGAGGACGATAGGCGGCGCCCCTTCGCGCGGCACGCCGATCGCGAGCGGAGACGTGCCGAGGACTGGCGTCCGTGTGCCGTGATAGGCCATCAGCGGGCGCGAGGCGACGGCGGTCATGCCGATGAAGCCCTGTTCGGCGGCCTCCCGCGCATAGAAACCCATCGGCCCGGTATGGGTCGTCTTCTTCACGACGACCCAGCCGATGACATGTTCCCGCGCGATCTCGACCGCCGTCTTCATCGCCTGCCGCATGATGTAGAGGCCGGGGCCCTTGTCGCCGTCGAGCACCGCCGTCGCGCCGGCCCGCTGCACGATGCGGATGTTCGCGGTGCCGGTCCGCTCTCCCCGGGTCATCCAGTTCAGATACATCGGGATGCGAAAACAGCCGTGGGAGCCGACGCCCCGCAGGTCGGCCCAGATCAGGACCTCGGCCTCGGATGCCGCCCACTCTTCGGGCAACCCCGCGGCGACGAACAGGTCCCGCGCGAATCGTTCGAGGTCGTCGGCGGCGAGTGTCACCGTGTCGGTCATGCGCGTTCTCGTCTCTTGGTGGCGGCCGCCGTCTTGCCTTCCGCCTGGCGATGGTGTCACCTAACAACAACAAACGGCAGCGGCGAGGGCAAGGTAAAGACGCCCCGTATCGCCGCCAAACGGGGACCGGGCCGCCGGAAAGATGGCGGCGAAACGAGGAAACGCATCCATGGAAGAACGCGTCACATTCCCGTCCGACGGGCGCACCCTCTCGGGCATCCTCCACACGCCCGACGATATGAAACCGCGCGAGAAGCGACCCTGCTTCCTGGTGCTGCACGGCTTCGGCACCAACAAGGAGGGGACGAGCCCGAAGGAGGCGGCACGCATCCTGTGCGAGCTCGGCTACGTCGTCCTGCGCTTCGACATGCGGGGTTGCGGCGAAAGCGAGGGGGAGCCCGCCTGGATCCTCTGCATGGACCAGGTCGAGGACACACAGAATGCCGCGACCTACGTGCAGGGCCTGCGCCAGGTCGACGCGAAGAAGATCGGCGTCCTTGGCCACAGCTTCGGGGCCGCGGTCGCCGTTTTCGTCGGCGGCGTGGACGAACGGTTCGGGGCGGTCGTCTCGGTCGGCGGGTGGGGCGACGGCGTCGCCAAGTTTCGCGAACAGCACCCGACGCCGGCCAAGTGGAAGCGTTTTCTCGGCAAGTTGGAGCAGGGGCGGCGCCACCGGGCGAAGACCGGCAAATCGCTCATGATCCCGCGCTTCGATATCGTGCCGATCCCGATGCACATGCGGAAGCTGCTCGTCGGCAACGCGATCATGCGATTCCCGGCCGAGACGGCGATGAGCATGATGGACTTCCGCGCCAACGATGTGGTCGCGAATATCTCGCCCCGGCCGCTCCTCCTGCTCCACCCGGCGGAGGACACGGTGACCCCGACCAGCCAGGCGGTCGGTCTGTTCCAGCGCGCCAAGCAGCCGGCCGACATGCACCTCGTCTCCGGCGTCGACCATTTCATGTTCGCCGACGACACGGGCATCGTCCGCCAGATCCTGACCGACTGGCTCGGCCGCCACTTCCCGGTGCCGAAGCCGGCGGCAAAGAAGCCCGCGAAGAAGGCGTCCGCCGCGAAGGCGACGGCTGCGAAGACGACGGCCGCGAAGACGACGGGCGCGAAAACGGCGAAAGCCAACGCGAAGGCCAAGCCCAAGGCGAAACGCGCGAAGGCTAAGGCGTAGGTCTGTTACCGAAAGAATATGGGCGCAATGCACCCTCCCCCCGTGAGGGGGAGGGGAAATCCCGGCACCGACGCGATCTCACCTGTGCGGCGCGTCCAGCGGCTTCGCGTCGATCAGGACGAAGGCGACCCAGCAGGGGGCGTCGGAGCGGTTGCTCCAGGCGTGGTTCGTGCCGCGCTGGATGAGGATGTCGCCGCCCTCCATCCGCGTCTCGTCCTTGTCCATGATCGCCCAGATCTCGCCCTTGAGCACGATGGCGTAGTCGACCGTCGCGGTCCGGTGCATCATCTCGTGCCGGCCGCTGTCCGCATCCATCGCGTCGGCGCCGGATTCCCCCATGGACGCGAAGGCCTCGGCCCGGTCCCACCTGTCGATATAATCCTTGTCCGGCGGGAACTCGACGACCCGGACGACCGACCCGCCCGCGGGCGGCGCCAGTGTCATGGGCGACCCGCAGCTTTCCGCCGGGCCCGTATTGTCCGCTGGCGTCTCGAAGGTTTTCCAGAGATCGGTCAGGCCGAATGTGTCGACGCCGGCGATGGTCGAGACATGGGGCGACGGGCCGTCGGACAGGATCGTCGAGCGGCCCTCCGCGTCGTGGCCTGTGACGATTCGGCGGATGGGCTTCACCTTGGGGGGTGTGTCGGACATGGGTTGCTCCCGGGCTGGTTCGTTTCTTGCGCGCCGCAATCGTCGCCCGGATCGCTGTCCGTGGGAAGCAATGGCGCGACCCGGTGGCGTCGTGGCAGGCTGTCGCGAAACTTTTTTCCCCCGTCCTGTCACACTTTGCCGCGCCCGCACGTCTTGCTGTCAGAACCAACCGAAAGGAACCTGACAGATGACCCAGAGACTCAACCCCTACAAGGCCGCCCCGGCGGAGATCGCCGCGATGCGGGCCCTCGAGGATCATGTCCAGGCCTCCGGGCTCGACTACAGCCTGGTCGAACTGGTCAAGACCCGGGCCTCGCAGATCAACGGATGCGCCTTCTGCCTGCACATGCACACGACCGACGCCCGGAAGGCGGGCGAGACCGAGGAACGCCTGCATCTCCTCGCCGCCTGGCGGGAGGCGCCGGTCTATACCGATCGGGAGCGGGCGGCGCTGGGCTGGTGCGAGGCGCTGACCCGGCTCTCGACCGGTCATCCGTCGGACGCGGACTATGCGGAGCTCACCCGGCATTTCTCGGAAGAAGAGGCCGTCAAGCTCACGCTCCTGATCGTGGCGATCAACGGCTGGAACCGCATCGCAGTCGGCTTCGGCGCGCAGCCAGCCGTCGCAACGAGCAAGGCGGCCTGAGCATGGTCGGCCGCCCATGAACACGGCCGCACCCGGGGATGGCGACGCGCGCGAGGCTGGTTTCGAGCCTCATCGCGCGCGCCTCTTCGGCATCGCCTATCGCATGCTCGGCTCCGTCGCAGACGCCGAGGATGCGGTGCAGGACGCCTATCTCCGGTGGCAACGGGTCGATCCGTCGACGGTGGAGGAACCCGGCGCCTACCTTTCCCGCACCGTTTCGCGCCTCTGCCTCGACCAGCTCCGCGCCGCGCGGACCCGTCGGGAGAGTTATGTCGGACCCTGGCTGCCCGACCCGCTGGTCGCCTACGAGGCGCCGCCGCCCGACGATGCGATCGAGACGGCGGAGGAAGTCTCCGTTGCGCTGATGCTGGCCCTCGAACGCCTGACACCGCTCGAGCGGGCCGCTTTCCTGTTGCACGACGTATTCGACCAGCCCTTCGACGAGGTGGCCGAGACACTGGGCCGCACCAGCGCCGCCTGCCGGCAGCTCGCCGCCCGCGCGCGAACCCATGTGCGCGCCGCGGCCCCGCGCCGGGAGGTGCCGCCGGACGAAGGCGAGAGGCTCGCCATCGCCTTCGCACATGCGGCCCGGAATGGCGACCTGGACGGATTGAAATCGGTCCTGGCGGAGCAGGCGGTGCTCTATTCCGATGGCGGGGGCCGGGTGATCGCGGCGCTCAACCCGGTTCGGGGCGCCGACAGGGTGGCCCGCTTCTTTGCCGGCATCGCGCGGAAGGAGGGCCCCCTCATTGCTCATGCCCGCCCGGCACGCATCAATGGCCTGCCGGGCTTCGTCGCGCGCGACGCCGCCGGCCTGCTCCAGACCATGTCCTTCGAAATCGACGACGGCCGCATCTCCGCGATCTACGTCCAGCGCAATCCCGACAAGCTGGGGCACGTGACGTCGCCGGGGTGAGGGTTGGGAAGGCGGAATTCCAGCCTAAGACTATCCCCTCCCCCCTTGAGGGGGAGGCAGGGTGGGGGGTGCGCGGCGAAGCCGCACTTAAGCAAAGTCCGCGCGTTGCGCGGACCGACCCCTCTCCCCAACCCTCCCCCTCAAGGGGGGAGGGAGGTGTTACGACGCTTGTAAACCAGCCCTTACCCCGCCGCGGGGAGCCACACCTTCACGCGCAACCCGCCGCCCTCCCGATCTTCCAACGCGATCCGCCCGTCGTGGTGGGCGACGATCTCGGCGACGATGGCGAGGCCCAGGCCGAAGCGGGGGTCGTCCAGGTTGCGCTCCGGTCCCCGCCGGTAGAAGGGTTCGAAGACGGCTTCCCGTTCCGCCTCCGGAATGCCGGGTCCGCGGTCCTCGACCAGGATGACGGCGCCTTCGTCCTGGCGGGCGACCGTCACATCCGCCTGCTTGCCATAGGTCAGCGCGTTGGAGATCAGGTTTGCGACCGCGCGGCCGAGCGCGAGGGGGCGCGCCCGTATTCTGACCGGTTCCGTTGCCCCGACCCTCACCGGACGGTCGTCGGCGGCAAAAGGTTCGGCATGCTGGCGGACAAGGTCGGCGAGGTCGACGGTCTCCACGGGCTCGGCATCGTGGTCGAGGCGGGCAAGCGCGAGGCTCCCGGCCGTCAGTGCCTCCATCGCCGCGATGTCGGCGACGGCCTTCTCACGCTGCGTCGGGTCCGGGATGAATTCGGCGCGCAGGCGGAGGCGGGTCAGGTAGGTGCGCAAGTCGTGTCCGATGGCCGCCGTCATGCGCGTGCGTGTGCCCACGAGGGCGCGGATCCTGTCGCGCATCCGCTCGATCGCGGCGGCAAGCTGTTTCACTTCCCGCGCGCCTTTCGGTGGGAGCGGGGGGTCGTCAAGCCCTGGCCCCACCCGTTCGACGGCCGTTGCGAGTTTCTGAAGCGGCTTCAACTGCCGGCGGAGCGCCCAGAGGGAGAGTAGCCCGATCAGGACCGAGACGATCAGCGCGAAGAAGGCAATGCGGAAACCCGCGATCTGCCCCGCGAACTCGCCGCGCGCCTCGATCATCGCGAAGCGGCCGCCCTTCAACGCGATGACCAGACGGATGGGCCGGCTCGTCCAGATGCCGGCCGCGTCCCGGCGCACTTCCACCCGCGGCGGCTCGCCGTCGAAGCGCATCGTGGCCTCGACGGACCGTCCGGATAGTTCAGGGAGATACTGGCGTACCATCCAGGCCAGCGCCGGCAGCCGCAGGCCGCCGAAGTCGTCCGGCTTGGTCTCGACCACCGCGACGGCGAGGGAAGACGAGTTCAGCGCGGTGAGAAGGGTCGGCAGCCGGTCGGCCGGTGTCGTTTCAATGGAGCGGACGATCGCGGCCATCTGCTGGGGCAGCGGCAGGCGGAAGCCCTCGATAGGGTCGCGCTGGCGATGGATGTAGAAAAGTGTCGAGGCGATCACGACGATGATGGCGATCGCCGCCGTCATGATCAAACTGATGCGGAGGGCGAGGCCGTGCATCGGCCTCAGGCGCGTTCGACGGATACGGCCAGCATGTAGCCGCCGTTCCGGACCGTCTTGATGAGGCGCGGCCGGGCCGGGTCGTCGCCAAGCTTCCGCCGCAGGCGGGACAGGGCGACGTCGATGGAGCGGTCGAAGGCCTCCCAGCTCCGCCCCTTGGTCAGATCCATCAGCCGGTCGCGGGACAGGACCTTGTTGGGATTGTGGACCAGGGCCGCGAGCAGGTCGAAGTCTCCGGCAGACAGGTCGATCTCCGTGCCGTCCCGGAACAGGCGGCGGGCGTCGAGGTCGAAGACATACTCGGCGAAGCGAAGGCGCTGGCCCGCTGGAGTGCCGCGCGCGGCCGGGGCGGTGCGGCGCAGGACGGCACGGACCCGGGCCAACAGTTCCCGCGGGTTGAAGGGCTTGGCCATGTAATCGTCGGCGCCGAGCTCCAGCCCGACGATCCGGTCGATGTCGTCGCCCTTGGCGGTGAGCATGAGGATCGGCAGATCGCCCGCCGCTCGCAGCCGGCGGCAGATCGACAGGCCGTCCTCCCCGGGCAGCATGAGGTCGAGGATGACGAGATCGACGGCGTGTGTCTCGAGGAGGCCGTCCATGTCCGCACCCGAGACGACATGGTGCGCGGCGAAGCCTTCCCGGTTCAACAGGCCCTGAACCAGTTCGCCGATTTCGCGGTCGTCCTCGACGACCAGGATCGTCTGACGCGCATCCATTGCCAACAACTGCACCAGCGCGCGGCCCGGCTCAAGCCTCGTTACACACGGTTACAGGGCGTCACAGGGCGGCAAACCGCCCGTTTCGAGGGTCTGGGAGGCTCTCTCCCGTCGATCCACCCCCAACGGACGCCCGCCCCAACGAACGCCACAAGGAGAAGTCGCGATGCCGCTCCGTCTGACCCCTCGCCCCCGACGGCTGCTGCCGGCCGCCGCGCTCGCCACCGCACTGGCGATTGCCGGCCTGGGCGCCGCCGGTCCCGCCGCCGCCCAGGGCGGAGACTTCATGCGCCTGGCCGACCGTAACGGCGACGGTGCCATCTCCGTCGCCGAGGCGCGCATCGCGCTGACGGCCCAGTACGACCTGATGGACCGCAACAATGACGGGGTCGTCTCGCGGCAGGAGTTCCTGGCCGCCCGTCTGGCCCGCATCTCGCAATTCGACCTGAACGGCGACGGCAAGATCACGCGGTTCGAGGTCCGCCGCCACTTCCTCGCGCGAATGCGCCGATAGCCATCCCGTTTCCCCGCCGACCGAAAGGAGATCGAAGCATGACCCGAACCATCGCTCTTGCTGTTACGACCGCGCTGGCCGCCAGTGCGCTTTTCGCCGGATCGAGCCTGACCATGGCGAGCGACGCCCAGGCGCGGGAGGTCCGGCGCGGCTGGGCCGCCGGCGGCCCGGGCGGCGTCCGTGCCTGGGGCGGCTCCCGTATCCACCGCAGCGGCGGCCAGGCCTGGGGCAGCCGCACCGTCCAGGGCCGCTACGGCCGCGGCGCGACGAGCAACTTCTCGCGCAGCTGCGGCGGCGGGTCCTGCACCCGAAACTCGACGGTCACTACGAACTCGGGCCGCACCTGGTCGCGCAGCGGGACCGTCACCCGCAACGGACCCGGCAGCTGGTCCGGCACCCGGACGACGACCGGGCCGGGCGGCCGTACATGGTCGAGTACCGGCGGCGCCACCCGGAACGGGCCCGGCAGCTGGTCGACCCATCGCACGACGACGGGCCCCAATGGCGGCGTCTGGAACCGGTCCGGCAGCTACACCCGGACGGGGCCCGGCGCCTGGTCGAGCCATCGGACGACCACAGGCCCGTACGGCGGCACCTGGTCCCGGTCGGGGAGCACCGTGCGCACCGGCCCCGGCGCCTGGTCGCGCGACGTCACCCATACGGGTCCGAACGGCTACTCCGTCAACCGGCATGTCGACGGCGCCTGTGCGGGCTGGGCCTGTCGGCGCACCGTCACGACTACCGGCCCCTATGGCGGCACCACGACCCGCAACCGCTGGGTCATCGGCCGTTAGGGCCGGCGGGTGGGGGCGGTCCCCAAGCGCCCCCACCCCCTCCTTTCCCTTCATCCATCTCCGACAGGTCGCGCCATGGATGTCCTGCCTGCCGCCTACCTGCAACGGGAGCCGGCGATCTTCGCCGTCGTCCTCCTGATCATCGTTGCCGAGTATCTCTGGCACCGGCTGCGGGGTGGCGACGGCTACGACCTCAAGGAGACAGGCGCGACCGCCGTCATCGCTGCGGGCCAGATCCTGCTCCGCGCGGCCTCGGTCCTTCTGCTTGCGCCGGT
>CAYGKX010000004.1:18288-22997 GCA_964350225.1 uncultured Rhodospirillaceae bacterium
GACATCGTTCTGGTGGACGAGCGCATCCTCGAACGCTCGCTGTCGATCCTGATGCTGGTCCCCGTCTATCTCTTCGTCCACGAGATACGGCTCTTCGACATCGCGATGGACGGCGCCCTGCCCTGGCTCGCGCTCTTCGTCCTCTTCGAATTTTCCTACTACTGGTTCCACCGGATGAGCCACACCGTCCGCTGGCTCTGGGCGACCCACTCCGTCCATCATTCCTCGACCCGGCTGAACCTCACCGCGGCCTATCGGCTCGGCTGGACGAACATCGTCTCCGGGGGATGGATTTTCTTTCTGCCGCTGATGTGGCTCGGCTTTCCGCCGGTGGCGGTGATCGGGCTGCTGGCGGCGAACCTGACCTACCAGCTCTTCCTGCACACGGAAGTGGTCCGTCGCCTCGGACCGCTCGAATGGGTCCTCAATACGCCGTCCCACCACCGGGTGCATCATGCGACGGAAGCCGCCTGCCGCGACCGGAATTACGGCGGTGTCGTCATCGTCTTCGATCGCCTGTTCGGAACCTTTGCGGCGGAGCCGCGCGACCAAAGGCTTTCCTACGGCACATTGGGTGCGCCCCAGACTTACAACCCGTTCCGGATCGCCTTCCGCGAGTGGGGGGCGATGGCGCGCGACGCGCACCGGGTGCGCGGGCTCACGGCCAAGGCGAGGGCGCTCTTCGGCCGACCGTAAGGTGGGTGCTTGCAATAAGCATCCCGCGCAACCCTCTCCCGCAGAGCCGGGGGAGAGGGAAACGGAAGCCGACGTCTCGCAGGCCTACAGCCCGAAGATCCTGAGCGTATTTCCGCTCCGCACCTTGTCCCGGATCGCCGGGGGAAGGGCGTCGACCCGGGCGAGGCAGCCCTTCATGTCGCCGTAGTTGAACGGGTAGTCGGAGCCGTACATGACGTTGCCGTCGCCCCCGACATCGATACACATTTCCAGCGCCTCCTGCCGGTAGCAGACGGTGTCGTAATACAGGTCTCTCAGATAGGTGCTGGGCTCGCGGGAAATCTTGACCTTGGCTCTCCGCGTCGTCTCGTAGACGCGGTCCAGCCGGCCGGCGAGATAGGGCAGGGTGCCGCCAGCATGGGCGACGATGAGCTTCAGGTTCGGGAAGCGGTCGAAGAAGCCGTCGTGGATCATCCGGATCGTCGCGACCGAGGTGTCGATCATGAAGCCGATCGACCCGACCATGGCGTAGTGCGACAGTTCCAGCCCGTCGGCGCCCGGCGGCACGGTCGGGTGCATCAGGACCGGCAGGCCCCTGTCGTCGATCGCCTGCCAGACCGGCTCGAACAGCGGGTCGGTCAGGTGCCGGCCGTTGACGTTGCCCAGGATCAGCACGCCGACGGCCCCCATCCGGCAGGCCCGGTCCAGCTCGCCCACCGCCGCCTCGGGATATTCCCATGGAAGGGTCGCCATCCAGCGGATGTGGTCCGGATACTGGGTCTGGGCCGCGGCGAAGTCGTCGTTGACGATGGTCGCCGCCTTCAGGCTTGTCGCCTCGTCGCCCCAGAAGGCACTCGGGGTCGACAGGGTCAGGATTGCCAGGTCGACCTTGGCATCCTTCATGTTCCGGATGCGCAGGTCGAAGTCGAAATGCTTGTCCTCCAGCGGACCGAAGCTCGCGCCATTGCGGAACATGGTGATGGGACTGTCGAGACTTTCCTTGACTTCATACTCCGGTCCGCCGGTCTCCTTGAAAAGTTCGAGCCAGGCCGGCGTATACATGTGCGTGTGCACGTCTATGACGGTTGCCATATCGCCCCTCCCCGTTCGCCGGCGCTCAGCGCGGGTTGATGGTGACGCCGCCGTCGACCGGGATCTTGGTGCCGGTCATGTAGCGCGCCCGGTCGGAGGCGACGAAGGCCACGACGTCGCCGACCTCCTCCGAATCGCCCCAGCGGCCAAGGATGATGCCCTGGGACTTGCAGTACCGGTCGAGGAATTCCTCCCGCGTGATGCCGTCCTTCTCGGCCATGCTGTCGGCCCACATCTGGCGCCATTCGGTCGAGATCAGGCCGGGAACGACGGAATTGACCGTGATGTTCTCCTTTGCCATGTCTGCGGCAAGGTAATTGACCATGTGGTTCAGCCCGGCATTGTTGATGCCGTGGGTCAATGCCGGCCCCCAGGTCGTCATGCCGGCCACGCCCGTAATCTGGATGATGCGGCCCGTCCCGTCATGGGGGATCAGGGGGTGAAACTCCCGCACCACGCGAAGGGCGCCGAGGGTCTTGACCTGGATATCATGGTTCCAGTCGCTGTCGTCCCACATGATCTGCCGGTCGTATCGCTGGATGGCGCTGCCGGCGTTGTTGACCAGGATATTGACGGTACCGAAAGCCGGATCCTCCTTGACCCGGGTGGCGGCGGCACGGGTCGACGCGGTATCGGTCACGTCGGTCGGGATGGCCAGGACGCTGACGTTATGCGCGCTGCGCAGGCTGTCGGCGGCGGCCGTCAGGGTTTCCTCATTCCGTGCGAGCATGACGATGTTGACGCCCTCGCCCGCCAGCACCTTGGCGATGCCGAGACCTATGCCCTTGCTCGCTCCCGTAATGACGGCCGAGCGGCCGCGCAGACCCAGTTCCATTCGATCCTCCCAATGGTCGGTCTATTGATCTATAGACGCCTACCGTAAGGGGCAGTGCGGCAGCGGGCAAGCGGGCTCGGCTCTATGGATGGCCCGTCGAGGCCGTGCCAGGGAGGGCTCGAAAATTAGCTATTGATCTAACGAACAATCGTTTGATAGTGATAATCATTCGCATCGCGGATTTGAGGTTCGCCTCGCTCTCCCCCCGCGGTGTGTCTTCTCTCGAACTTTCGCCAGCCACCGACCGCGCCCTGCGCGTGAGGTAGCCAGCCAGGCTTCTTTCGACTGCTTCTCGCGAATCCTGGAGTGGCTTATGGCACGCACTATTTTCCGCCGGCAGAGCGCCCGCGCGCTCATGACGAGCGCGGCGGGAATCGCCCTGGTGGCCCTGATGGCGCCGGCGGCGCTGGCCCAGACGACCCCGAACACGACGACCCCGAACACGACGACCCCCGGTACGACGACGGTTCCGACGTCTACCCCTACCTCTACCCCGGCGTCGACGCCCAACTCGGGGCAGGGGGTCACCCAGCTCGATACCGTCACCTCCGTCGCGACGAAGTCTAAGAAGGACACGCTCGACGTCCTCGGATCGACCACGACCATCAACCGGGACCAGATCGAGACGCTGGTGCCCAGCTCGCTCGACGACATCCTGCGCACGGTCCCGGGCGTCGAGGCGGATGGCGGCCCGCGCCCGACGGCGGAGGAGTTCAACATCCGCGGTCTGGGCAGCAACCGTATCGTGATGCGCATCGACGGTGCGCGCGCCAACTTCGAATCCGGTCATCGCGGGCGGGTCTTCATCGACCCCGACATCCTGAAGACGGTCGATGTCCTCCGCGGGCCGAGTTCGATCTATGGCAGCGGTGCGCTCGGCGGCGTCATCTCGCTCGAGGTCGTCGACCCCGACGACCTGCTGGAGCCCGGCAAGTTCTTCGGCGTCCGTGCGAAGATCGGCGCGCAGTCGGTCAACAACGAGTTCTTCCAGAGCTACACCGGGTTCGGAAAATACAAGGGTGTCGGCGCCGTCCTGAACTTCTCGCGTCGGATCGGCGGCGCGATCAAGACGGGGCGCCCCGTGCCGGAAGACGGCTATGACTATGTCCCCTTCTCCAAGGACAACATCAAATCGGGCCTCGCCAAGCTGACCATCAATCCGGCGCCCGGCCACAAGGCCTTCTTCACCTTCCAGATTTTCAACGACACCAACATCATTCCGACGGCCGCCAACACGGCCGACACCGACATCGTCGCTGACCGCCTGACGCGGGAGGAGCGGTATGTCTGGGGATACAACTTCAATCCCTCGGGGTCGCCCTGGGTCGACCTGACGGCGCGCGTCTATATGAACAAGGTCCGGCTTCGGGAAGAGGTCATCAGCGACGGCAGCAATTTGGGCCGGGTCGACAAGACGAACCTGACGACGATCGGGATGGACGTCTTCAACACATCCCGGGCGAAGTTCTACGGCGAGACGATTCTCGCGGAGATCACGTATGGCGTTGAGTTCTATCAGGATCAGCAAAGCGGCACCCGGAACGGCCAGCCGCGCGACCAGTATCCCGATGCGAAGGCCAACATTTTCGGCGCCTATGTCCGGGCGGAGTTCACGCTGTTCAAGCAGTTCATCGTCACCGGCACGCTGCGCTGGGACAACTTCAGCCTGTCGGCCGACGACGGCACGTCGCGGGATGATTCGAAGCTGTCCAAGTCCTTTGGCATCGGCTGGCGGCCGCGCAAGTGGGTGCTATTCTACGCCAAGTATTCCGAGGCGTTCCGGGCACCGTCGCTGACCGAAAGCTTCGCCCGCGGGGTTCACTTCCCGCTCGGCCCCGTCGGCAACAACGTCTTCATTCCCAATGCGAACCTCGCGCCGGAAGAAGCCCAGGGCTTCGAGGTCGGTGTGAAAACCCGTTTCAAGAACATCTTCATGCAGGGCGACCGGTTCACCACCAGCTTCGCCGGCTACCAGATGGACGTGAAGAACTTCATCGACCTGGAAGTCATCAACAACATCGTCCCGATCCCCTTCTTTCCCTTCGCGACCTGCTCGCCCTGCACGACCCAGGCGGTCAACGTCCATGACGCCCGGATCACCGGGTTC
>CAYGKX010000005.1:0-1017 GCA_964350225.1 uncultured Rhodospirillaceae bacterium
CCCAATCGGGCCGGTCCTCGATCATGGCGCGCAGACGCGTCTGGCCGGCCGCCGGCACGAAGCGGGTGTCGTCGATCGCCTTCAGCGCGCGCGAGCGCAGCGTCGTGTCGTCGCCGAGATCCATGTCCATGTGGACGAACCATTGCGGCGTATTGCGGAAGATCACCGGCTTCTTGGAGCGCCAGGAATGCGGATATTCGTGCTTCAGGCGACTGCGGGCGAAAAGCCGGTCGGCAGCTATCAAGGCTTCGATGACCACCTTGTTGGCATCGCCCTTTTTGCCCTTATCGTCGATGACGCGTGCCGGCCCGCCTTCGCGGTCCGGTCCGAAACCCGGCGCGTCCTTGGTGAAATAGCCGGCATCGTCGACCGTAAACGGGATCATCGTGTCGATACCGCGTGCCGCGAGCAGCGGCGCCCTCTCCATCCAGACGTCGAAGTCCTCGCGGCCGTGACCCGGAGCGGTGTGGACGAAGCCCGTGCCGGCGTCCTCGGTCACATGGGATCCGATCAGCAGCGGAACATCGAATTCGTAGCCGCCGGCAAGGCCCTTCAACGGGTGGGAAAGCGTGAGGCATTCCAGCAGAATGTTGTCGACCTTGGCGAGACGGTTGAGCTTCAGCTTCGCCTTTTCGGCGCAACCGTCCGCGAGGCGGTCGGCGATGACCACCTTCTCGCCGGGCTGCGGCCCGAAGTCGTTCTCGGCCTCCGCCACCTCGTACAGCGAATAAGCGATGTTCAGTTTCGCGAATGCGACCGCGCGGTTGCCCGGTATTGTCCAGGGCGTCGTCGTCCAGATGAGGATGCTTGCGTCGCGCAACTGCGCGACGACATCCAGCATGTCCTCCGTGACATGCCCGGCCTGTTCGGCATAAGCGCCTTCGCCGACCTCAAAACGCTTCTCCAGTTCCGTGGTTTTCCGATCCCGAATGCGGTGAAACTTCTCCTCGTCGAACGCGGCACCCGGGAACTTCACCCAGATCGTGTCGGACTCGTACTCCTGATACTCGACCTCGG
>CAYGKX010000005.1:1027-22764 GCA_964350225.1 uncultured Rhodospirillaceae bacterium
CCGGGGATCGTCCAAGGCGTCGTCGTCCAGATGACTACATATGCGGCCTCAATGGTCCGCATGTGATGATCCCTCGGTTTGCCGGGGACGCTCTCACGCATGTCACTCACTTGAGCACCCACCACCGGGAACTTCACCCAGATCGTGTCGGACTCGTACTCCTGATACTCGACCTCGGCCTCGGCCAGCGCGGTGCGCTCCACGACCGACCACATGACCGGCTTCGAGCCGCGATAGAGCTGGCCGGACATGGCGAATTTCAGCAGTTCGCCGGCGATGCGGCGCTCGGCGTGGAAATTCATCGTCGTATAGGGATTGTCGAAGTCGCCCTCGATGCCGAGGCGCTTGAACTCCTCCGACTGGACCTTGATCCAGTGGTCGGCGAAGTCTCGGCATTCCTTGCGGAACTCGTTGACCGGCACCTCGTCCTTGTTCTTGCCCTTGGCGCGATACTGCTCCTCGATCTTCCACTCGATCGGCAGGCCGTGGCAGTCCCAGCCCGGCACGTAGTTCGCGTCCTTGCCGAGCATCTGCTGGGACCGGTTGATGAGGTCCTTCAGGATCTTGTTGAGGGCGTGGCCGATGTGCAGATTGCCGTTCGCATAGGGCGGGCCGTCGTGGAGGATGAACTTCTCCCGCCCGGCACTCGCCTCGCGCAGCCGCTTGAAGAGGCCGATCTCGTCCCACCGCTTCTGCAGCTCGGGCTCCAGCTTGGGCAGCCCCGCGCGCATCGGGAAATCCGTCTGCGGCAGGAACAGGGTCGACTTGTAATCGGTTGTCATCGTCGCTTGCTTGCTAAAGAACCTGGCCTATCCGGCGCCGGCCGTTCCATCATTGGACACGCCTGCCGGGCCTGCTGTTAACGCAGAGCCGCCGCCGCCCGCAAGGATTTCCCGGGCCCGGCGGCAATCGGCATCGATCTGGCCGCGAAGGGCGTCCAGCCCGTCGAACCGCATTTCGGGCCTGAGGAAGTCGACCAGCTGGATGCGCATGAGCCTGCCATACAGGTTGCCCGAGAAATCGAACAGATGCGCCTCGAGCAGAATCTTGCCGTCGCCGATGGTCGGACGGAGCCCGAGATTGGCGACGCCGTCGATCCAGACCGGCGCGGCGTCGGCGCCGCTCTCGACCATGCAGCGCACGGCATAGACGCCGAATTTCGGCAGGAGATAGCCTTCGAGGTCGAGGTTCGCTGTCGGGAAGCCCAGCTGCCGGCCGCGTTGGTCGCCGGGCAGGACGTGTCCTTCCACCTCCCATGGCCGGCCAAGCGCCGCCGTCGCTTCGGCCGGCCGGCCGTTCCGGAGAAGGTCCCGGATCAGGGTCGAGGAAACCGGCGCGCCGTCGTCCCGCGCCACCGCCTCGACACTCGCGACACCGAAGCCATGGCGCGGCGCAGTCTCACGCAGGAAGTCGGCATTGCCGCCCCGGCCCTTGCCGAAGACGAAGTCGTAGCCGAAGACGACATGAGCGACGCCGAGGCCGCGGACGAGAATCTCGTCGACGAAACGCTCCGCCGTCAGCGCGGCGAGGTCCGCGTCGAAACCCAGGCAATAGACGATGTCCGCACCGTAGGCCTCTAGCTGGCGCATCTTCGGCCGGAAGGGGGTCAGCCGGAAGGGCGGATCGTCCGGGCGGAAATAGCTGCGCGGATGCGGCTCGAAGGTCAGGACGCCCAGAGGCTTTTCCGACGCGGCGGCCAGACGCGCCGCCGCACCGATGACGGCGCGGTGCCCCTGGTGGACGCCGTCGAAATTGCCGATGGCGACGACCGCGTCGCGGGCCGACTGTTCCAGGCCGTCATGGTGCCGGTAGATCCGCATCGCGTTTCCGGAGCCAGCCGCGGGCGCGGCAGGCAAAAGGGTCTATTTCTCGGGCGGGTTGCGCATCGGACACTTGATCAGCGCCTCGCCCTCGATCACCACTTCGCCGTCGACGAAGCAGACCGTGTCGAGCGTGACCCGCGCCTTCTCGGCGTTCAGCGCTTTGACCGTGACCCGCGTCTCGACCGTGTCGCCCGCGCGCACCGGCGCCATGAACTTGAGGCTCTGCCCCATATAGAGGGACCCCGGCCCGGGCAGCCTGGTGCCGATCAGGGTGGAGATATAGCTGGCCGAGAGCATGCCGTGGGCGATCCGGCCGCCGAACATCTGGGTGGCGGCGAAACTGTCGGAGAGATGTACCGCATTGGTATCGCCCGATACGCCGGCGAAGGCCATGATGTCGGCATCGGTCACGGTCTTCGAATAGACCGCCGTCTGGCCGATCGTCAGGTCCTCGAAGAAGAAGCCGTGGAGTTCCTCGGGGCGGACGGGTTCATAGCCCGGTCCGCGATCTTCTTGTTGGTCGCGTGGCGCCATTGCCGGCTCCCTGCATGTTGTGGGCGGCGGCAGCCGGCCCGGATTTTGCGGCGCAATGTAGTCATGTGACGGGACACGGGCAAGCCGCCGACGCGCACCGGTTCGCGATACCGGCGCGGCGCTATCGCAGACGTGCCATCGATGTTGCCGTACGGCCCTCGGCGTCGATGACGGTGATACGGACGAACCCGGGCCCATCCGGTCGCCAGGCACCCTGGCGGCGGTGGCGCTCGCTCGCGACGGGCCGCCCGTTGACCAGCCAGCGCAGGGGTTTCCGACCGCCGTCCGCCGTGAGCGGCAGGGTGATGGTGCCGTCCGGGCCCTGCTCCAGCGCGACGACGGAACCGTTGGGCGGGAAAGTGATGGTGAGGGGCTTCCGCTGCGCCCGTGTCGGCTTGACCGTCCGGAACATCGACCGGCCGGCGACATAGCGGCGAAGGTTCGCCGGCAGATCCTCGGCGCTGCGCGCGGCGATGGCGGCGTCGGGCCGGGACGGATTGGCGACACCGGCCGCGCCCGACCGGCTGCCGGGCAAAAGGTCGAAGACGCGGTAGAGGATGGGCGCGGCCGTCTTGCGGCCATAGTGGCCCGGGCTGGGCGTACCGTCGGCCCTGCCGACCCAGATGCCAACCGTATAACCGCCGTCATAGCCGACCGCCCAGGCGTCGCGGAAGCCGTAGGATGTGCCGGTCTTGTAGGCGATCGGATGGGGCCGGCGCGTCGCCTGCGCCGCGACCTTGGCATCCGGCGGGGGGGCCGCTTCGAGAATCCGGGTCAGGTACCAGGCGGCCATCGGCGACATGAAACGCGCGCCAGGCTGGATTACGACCTCGGCGGTGCGGGCCAGCGGCCGGACGCGGCCGCCATTGGCCAGACCGCGATAGAGGGTCACGAGATCGAACAGGCTGATGCCGCCGCCGCCCAGCGCAATGGCGAGGCCGGGACGGCCGTCGTCGGTCTTGAAGCGGTACTCGACGCCGGCCCGTTTCAGCTGTCCGACGAAACGCGCCGCGCCGACACCGTCCAGGACGGCGACGGCAGGAACATTCAGGGACTGCTGCAGGGCCGTCTCGATCGAGACCTCGCCGTGGTAAACGCGCAGGAAGTTCTCCGGCTGATAGCCGCCGAAGCGAGTCGGTGCGTCGTTGACGATGGTTTGCGGATGGATCAGCCGCCGGTCGAAACCCATCCCGTAGATAAAAGGCTTCAGCGCCGAACCGGGGGACCGGGAGGCAGCCACCATGTCGACCTGCCCAAGTCGGTCGACATTGAAGAACCCGGCGGAACCGACATAAGCCAGGACCCGGCCCGTGTCGTTGGCGACGACCAGCACGGCAACCGATGTGTGCCGACCAAGCCGCTTGGCCTCTTCTCCCGCGATGGCCTCGACCGTCCGTTGCAGACGGCCGTCGATCCCCGTGCGGATCATCGGCTTGTCCGGCGTCTTCGCGAACAGGCGGCGGGCGAGATGCGGGGCGTGGAAGGGCATGGCCCGGCGCCGGGTCGGCAGGGGCGCCTCCATGGCTTCGCGGGCTGCCTTCTCGGTCAGGACGCCGCGCACGACCATGCGGCGCAGGATCTTGTCCCGGGCCTTGCGCGCCGCCCGCGGAAATCGGTCGGGCCGGGTCGTCGCCGGCGATTGTGGCAGCGCGATCAGGAGAGCCGCCTCCGCCGCCGTCAGATGGCGCGGCTCCTTGCCGAACCAGGCGAGCGAACCGGCGCGGACACCTTCCAGGTTGCCGCCCATCGGCGCCAGGGTGAGATAGAGGCGCAACACCTCGGTCTTCGAGACATGCGCCTCGAGCTGGAGGGCACGGAGCGCCTGGAGCGCCTTGGCGCCGATGGAGCGCGACCGGGGCTCGAGCAGCCGGGCGACCTGCATCGACAGGGTCGAGGCGCCGGAGAGGATCTCCCCGCCCGCCAGGTTCTGCCACGCGGCCCGGACGACCGCCCGGGCGTCGACGCCGTGATGGTCGAGGAAGCGCCGGTCCTCGTAGGCGATCAGCATGCGGAGATAGAGGGGCGAGACGTCGCCCGCCGCCACCGGAAGCCGCCAGCCGCCCCGCTCCGTCGTGAAGGCGCGGAGGATGTTGCCATCCCGGTCGACGACGAGGGTCGACAGGTCGCGCGCGCCGTCGAGCGACGGCGGCGCCAGCCTGTCCGCCAGCAGGGCGCCGCCGGCCAGGAGAGCGGCGATGCCGAAGGCGGCGCCGGCGCGGCGAACGGCCGGGGCCCTTCTGGCCCGGCCGTCGCCGCCCGCGGTTCTAGCGACGCTCACGAACCGTCACCGACCCCATGGCCCCACGGGCGTAATAGGCCGGGGCGTACATGTCCTCGACATGCGGGGCCGGCAGCCGGAAGGTGCCCGGGGTCACCGCCCGCACGAGATAGGCCATGTAGAAGGACCGGTTCCGGTTGCCGATGTCGATGGCGGCGACGAAGCGGTCGTCCCGCGGCTCGACGAACCGTGCGGACGTCAGCTTCGGCAGCCACTTCATGTCCTTGACCGACTGGCCGCCGACCAGACGCGCATTCTCGATCTCGAAGCCCGCCGGCAGCAGGTCGACGATCAGCGCCTGGTGATAGCGCGGGGTCTTGGAGGTCACCTGCAGGACAACGACATAGACCTCGCTCTGCTGCGCGGCCGACAGGTTCAGCCGCTTGCCGTCGACCGTGTAAATCGCGCGATTGATGTCGAAGCCGTTCGCCTCGGCGGGCAGGTCGCGGCGCGGAATGCCGCTGACAGTGACGGTCTGCCACAGCTTGCCCTCGCCGGCATTCTCGACCTTGAGGCCCTTCGTGAGCGCTGCCGGGTCGATCCGCTTGTAGAGCGGCGCCTTGCGGACACCCTGGTCCTCGCCGCCAATGACGACCTTGTAGCCGTCGGTGGCCTTGGACATCAGGCTGTGGGCCGCGAGCAGCATCCAGGCCTGTTCCTGGGTCGAGTGGTAGCGCCGCTCCGTCCTGAGGCGATTGACCTCGTCGACCAGGGCCGGGATGGCCTTGGTGTCGAGCCCGGTCGTCCCGGTGACGTAGAGGACGCCCGACCGGTCGCGCAGGAAGGAGCCGTAGTCGCGCACCGACTGCCGCCAGTAGGCACCGGTGAGCGGCGGCCGCTCCTTGTAGGCCTGCGCGGAGGCCAACGCCTTGGCCGCCCGTTCCTTGTCGCCGTAAAGCTCCAGCGCGGCCGCGAGCTGCGCCCGGGCGAGGGCCGTCGGCATGCGGTTCAACTGGTTGTCGGCGAGATAGCGCAGGCTTGCGAGGTCGGTCTTCTTGTTCTGCGCCAGGACATAATAGGCATAGGCGAGAACCGGAAGGTTGGCCGGCGCGTAGTTGCTGTTCTCGACGAGGGCCTGCAGACGATCCAGACCGCGCCCGAAGGCATAGTCCGGCACGAAATACTTCCGGGCGCGGGCCTGGGTCAGGAAGTCCATGACATAGGCCGTCAGCCAGCCGGCATTGCCGTCATAGGCCGACCACATGCCGAAGCCGCCGTCCCTGGCCTGCATCGTCATGACCCGGTAGATCGCCGCCTGGACCTTGGCGCGGAGCGCCGTGTCGTCCGCCGCGACGCCGACCGACTTTGCGACATCCGCCAGATACAGCATCGGCAGCGCCTTGGACGTCGTCTGCTCGGCGCAGCCGTAGGGATAGCCGTTCAGCGCCCGGACCAGCGCCGCCACACCCATGTTGGGGGCGCTCGACACCGTCATGGTGACCTTGGTCGTGCCCGGCAGGAACTCCGACACCAGGTTGGCGCCATAGGTCAGCCCCTCGCCCTTCGCCAGTTCCTTGGTCGACTGGCGGGTGATGACAGCCTGGGCCGGCCGGACGGCCAGCTTCCATTCCCGGGTGACGGAGAAGCCGCCCGGTCCGGACAGGGTCATGGAGATGGTGCCGACACCCGGCTCCGTCCCCGTAAGCATGATCGCCCGGCGGCTGCGCGCGTCCTTGGCGAGCTGCCGCTTGAACGCGGTCGCGCCGACGACCCGGACGACGCCGGTCGTCTTGATCGCCAGGTTGTAGCTGCCCGCCTGCCCGTCGACATTATGCAGGGAGACGGTCATCTGGCCGCGGTCGCGCGGGGCGAGGAAGCGCGGGAGGGTGACAATGGAGACGACCTTGTCGCGCACCGTGAGCTTGCTCTCCGCCTGGCCGACGGCATTGCGAGTCCAGGCCACCGCCATCAGGCGAAGCCGGCCGTTGAAGTCCGGCACGTCGAGGGTGACGGTGGCATTGCCCTGGGCGTCGACCGCGACGATCCCGGAATAGAGCGAGACGGTCTTGATCGAGCTGGCGTCGAGACCGCCCAGATGCTTCGCCGCCGCGTCGCCGCCGGTGCGCACTTCGCCCAGCCGGCCAGCATAGGCGTCGATCAGCTTGCCATAGTCGTCGCGCAGATCGATGCCCAGGGTGCGGCGGCCGTAATAGTGGCCCGACGCGGAGGGCGACTTGTAGCCGGTGAGCGAGAGGATTCCCTCGTCGACCGCCGCCAGGGTCACGAAGACCGGCTGGTTCGCCGCCCCCTTGACCGCGAGCTTGATCTCGACCTTCCGCCGCGGCTCGATCTTCTCGGGCGCGTCGATGGCAACGTCGAGGGTACGCGCCGACATGTCGAGTTTGAGGTAGGCGAGGCCGATGGCGCGTGCCGGGCCACGCTTCGCCGTCTGGTCGATCGGGCGATAGGCGGTGACCATGACGTAGGCGCCCGGCCCCCAGTCCTCATTGACCGCGATGTCGACCGTCGTCGCGCCCTGCTTGACCTCGACCGTGCGGCTTTCGAGCACCCGGTCGTTTGCGATGACGATCTGCGCCGTTCCGGCGAAGGGCGAGGTCAGGGCGACCTTGGCCGTCTCGCCGGCCTTGTAGGCCGCCTTGTCGAGCGTCACCGACATCTTGTCCGGGACGTTGGAGCTGCCGGCGGAGACGAACCAGCCGACCCGGTAGCGGATGCTGGTCGCCGCGGTACCTTTCGGGTCGCGGATCTCGAGGCGGTAGAGGCCCCAGTCGTTCGAGAAGCCGAAGCCCTTTGGCGCGTCGGCGCCGACGCTGATTGCGCCCTTGGACACGACATCGTCGCGCCGGATCAGGCGGTAGTTCCAGCGATTGTTCTGGAAGTACCAGTGATACTGGTAGACCTCGCGGTAGAGGACATACTCAAGCCCCTCCGCGGCCCGGCGCTTGCCCTCCTGGTCGAGTGCGATGACCTGGAAGTTTGCCTTGGCGCCATTGGGAACCGTATCGCCTTCCTGGTCGAGACGGACACCGATGGACAACGGCTGAGAGCGGATCGGCAGCGAGATCGTGCGCGAAAGGGCCCGGCCGCCCGGCTCCAGGAGCGACACGCGCACGGTTGCCCGAAGCGGCCGGCTGGTTTCCGGCGCCTCGTCGATCGAGAGCGGAACGGAGGCCGCGCCCTTCCCGTCGGTCTTCACGCTGTCGAGCTTGACCCGCTTTTGCGACCAGCCCTCGGTGACGAGCCCGAAGCTGTATTTCGAGAATTTGGGGAAGGGGTTCGGGTCGATGCGCAGATACATCTCCGCCTCGACCGTCAGGCCCGCGGCCGGCGCCCCGTAGAGGAAGCGGCCGTCGACCTTGATGCTGTTCGGCTTGCCGGGGACGAGCGTCTCCTGCTCCGCCTTCAGCGACATTTCCATCTTCTCGGGGACAAAGTCCTCGACCTGGAAGCGGACACGCCCGACAGGCTTGCCCTTCGGATCGACATAGGCCCGCAGCTGCCAGCCGCCGGTGCGCGACGCCTTGGACATCGGGATGGTCAGCGTGTAGCCGCCCGACTTGCCGTCGGGCTTCAGGGTGAAGCGGCGCGCCTCGACCCCATCGGGGCGGAACAGGCGCACGGTCAGCGGCATGCCGGTGATGGCGACCGCCTTCTCGTTGCGCAGGAGGGCCGTCAGATAGACCGCTTCTCCCGGGCGATAGACCCCGCGTTCGGTATAGAGGAAGGCGTCGATCGGCCCCGGTGCGACCCGGCCGGTGACACCGCGATCGGACAGGTCGAAGCCGGGCTTGGTCAGGTCGAGGAAGTTGTAGTCGCCCGTGGCCGTCGAGACCATGACCGCGGCCGGCCGGTTGCCGCCGGTTCCGCGGATGAGGCCCGGCGCGAACCCGACCCGGCCGCTGTCGTCCGCGGTCGCCGTTCCGAGCACCTTGTTGTTGCGCGCGAGCAGGGTGACGGTCGCGCCGGACAGCGGTTTGGCCGTCGCGAAGGACCGGACGAAGACGGTCAGCCCGTCCTCGCCGTCATAGGTCGAGATGCCAAGGTCGCTGATCACCAGCCACTGGGTCGCCCACCGGCCATAGCGCTTCTTGTCGTCCTTGCCGCGGGCGAGGAGGACATAGACGCCCGGCTTCGGCTGCTTGAGGATTTCGGCGGCCGGGACAGCGGTCGTCACCTGCTTGTTCTTGACGCTCTCGACATCCATCGAGCCTTTCCAGACCAGTTCCCCCGCCTCGTTTTGGATGCGCCGGGCGTCGTAGCCGTAGAGCAGCTGCTGCAGCTTGTTCTGGTTGATCTGGCCGACCAGATTCCGGTCGTTGATGCGATAAAGCTGCAACTGCACGCCCGAGACGTTGATCGAGGTCAGCGGGATGCCCTGCCGGCTGGTGCGCGGCAGGATGTAGGCGCTGCCGCGGAAGCCGACCTGCGGCTTGCGATCCGGGACGGCGACCGTGAAGGTGCGGGTCGTGGCGACCTTGAGCTTGCCGGTCGACGGCAGGCCCTCGCGAACCGTGACCTCGTAGGTCTTGCCGTGCTCCACCCCGCCGACGCACAGGCGCTTGCCGGCCACTTCCAGGGCCGCCTTGATCGCCGGCTTGACGACGATATAGCTCTCCAGCGCCCTCACGTTGGCCGACGGCAGGTTCTTCGAGAAGGTCAGGCAGATCTGCGGCGCGTCGGTTTCCGAATTCGCCGCGGTCCGCATCACCTGCTGGCGGAAGCGCTGAACCAGCCGGTCGTACCGGCGCTGGACATTTGAAGTGCGGCGGAGCCGGAGCGATTCCTCGAAGGCGGCCATGGCCTTGGGATATTCGCGCAGGCTTTCGTACCAGAAGCCGATGAAGCCCAGAGACTGGGCCCGCTCGGCGTCTGTGCGGGCCGACTTGTAGCCCAGATAGGCGGTCTCCAGCGCCTGCATGTAGCGCTGCGGACGGATGAAGCCGAGGGCGTAGCTATACTGGACCCAGAAGGCCGTCGTATTGGCGCCCGAGGCGGCCGCGCGGCCGTAGTAGGAAATCGCGCTGGTCCACTGCCGCCGGTCGGCGTAGCGCTTGGCGACGCGCCAGTAGCGGTCCGCCGCCGACTGGCTGACAGGAACGCGCCAGCTGCGCTGGATGGTCGTTCGTCGCTTCTCCGAGGCCGCTTCCAGGTCCGGGTTCGTGTAGTCGGCGAGCGCCGATCCCGCGACCGCGAACGGCAGGAAAAGAAGGGTCAGGACGAAGACCGAAAACTTACGCATTGGACGTTCCCTCTGATATGCGTCCGGGCAGGCGCCCCCGGCACCTGCGGAAATTACGCTTCCACCCACGCTCAGGAATACGCAACAGTTTGTCCATTCTATGACCGGGAACGGAACAAATGTGCGGAGGCCTTGGTGCGATGACGGTGACGGCGGAAGAAATCATTCGATTGTTACGGCTTCAACCGCATCCAGAGGAGGGCGGTTTCTACGCCGAGACCTACCGGTGCGACGAAGGCGTGGCCGCCGCGCACCTGCCGGGCCGATATGGAAGCGACCGCAGCTTCTCCACCGCGATCTACTACATGCTGACGCCGGAGACGAAGTCGGCGATGCACCTGGTGGCGAGCGACGAGCAGTTTCATTTCTACCTGGGCGACCCGGTCGAGCAGCTTCACCTGCGTCCCGACGGGTCGGGCGAGGTCGTCACCATCGGTACCGATCTCGCGGCCGGTGCACGCCCGCTGGTCACGGTGCCCCGCGGCGTGTGGCAGGGCGCGCGGCTGAAACCGGGCGGCCGTTTCGCGCTGATGGGTGCGACCGTCGCGCCGGGCTTCGAATTTGCTGACTACACACACGGCATCGAATCCGAGTTGGTCGAGGGCTGGCCGGACTTCGCCGATCTGATCCGCGCGCTGTCGACGCCGCCGCCAGGGGGCTGACGCCGGCTGACCGGAAGCCCGCGCGGAGACAGACCGCCGTCCGGCATCCATATCTCCACCCGCCCGCACGCCTCACGGCTGTGAGAAGGGAGGCGTCGATGCTCCGCCCGTCGACGTTGTCGTCGTGCTCCCATTCTGCTGGGTAACCGTCACCACGCTGTTAAGGCCATTCGGGCCCAGCACGAACTTCACATCGATTGTCGCGTTGGCGAAGCCCGGCAGCGCCTGTATCTGCCGGATGATCGCCGTCCGGTCGGTGACCGGGTTGCCGGTCAGGTTGACCTGCACGGATCCGAGCGGACCGTTCAGCCCGCCCCCGTTGAAGAAATAGAGTGTCCCTGATGCGTTGCGCGCACCGAAATCGATCATGTAGGTGTAGGCGTAGCCCTCGCCCGGCGTGTTGATCGGGTTGGTCGTCGTCATGTCGACGAAGTCCTCGCCGTAGTAATAGACCCCGCTCATCATCGGATTGGACGACGCGATGTCGTTCGTCGGATCGATGAACCGGTTCTTGGCGAGGATGCCTTCCTGCACGCTGGCGGACAGGCGGAACCCCTTGGCGAGACCCTGCCCCGTCGCGACGAGCGCACGGTTGCGGTCCTGGGTTGTCACCCCGTCCGGCGGGATGCCGCGCCCGACAAGGAGGGCCGTCACCTGCCGGAACCAAGTCTGGTCGAGGCGCAAGGCGCGCGACCGGCGGCCGGCACCCGAGACGTCGATCATGAAGCCGCTGCGCGTCAGCCTGGTGCCGCCGACGAGACCCGCAGGCCCGCCGACGATCAGCCAGCTCTTGCCGAACTGGGTGTTGTTGAGCGGGCCGACGCCCGTCAACGCGAAGCGGCCGGCAAGACCCGTCGCGCCCCCGATCGTCCCCCCGACCTGGCCGACCACGGTGGTGCCCCGCACACCGATCGTCGCGACCGGTGTCTTGATGTTGACGCCCTGGGGGTTGGTCCGGGAAATGCGGCCGGAAACGAAACGGAAGACGCCCCGGGTGATGGTCGCGCCCATGCGTCCGTTGCCGCTTTTCGGGTCGTAGACGAAGCTGTCGATGACCATCGACGCATTGGGGCCGATGGTGAAGGTGCTCTGGTCCAGGAGGAGGATCTGCAGCCGCCCGCGCGGCCCGGTCACGATCCGGTCGCCCAGCCGGATGACGTCACCCGACCCCACGGTGCGGCCGACGGTCGACTTGGGGTTCTGGTAGGAAATCTGGGAAACCTTGCCGAGGACGGCACCGGCGACACCCGCCTGCTGACCTGTCTGTGCGGCCGCCGTCGGCGGCTCGCCCGCCAGAACGGCCCCGAGGACGAGCGCCGCACTTAGTTCCGTCAGTCCGATCCGGCGCATGGCTGGACCCTCCCGTATCGTCGCCCGTTCCCGCATTGGATACGGGGCTAGAAGTCGAAACGTTTCGTGATGCCGAAAACGAAACGCCAGTTCGTGTAGGTGTAGTTCGTAATGTTGGAGCTCGACCGATAATATTCGCCGCCGACCGTGAAGGTCGTGTCGTAGAGGAGATCCGGCACCTCCACGCCCTTCAGAAGGGTCTGGATCGGGACGCCGAGGGTCGTCGCGATCCGGAAGATATGATCGCGCCGGGTCCGGCTGCTGATGAAGGTATCGGGCTCGTCATACTGGTCGAATTCCCAGGACAGCCGGTTCAGGAGGAAGCTGCCGCCGCCCAGCGCCCAGACATGTTCGACGAAGACGAGGACGCCGGTGTAGTCGTTGAAATCGCCCACCGCGAGCTTGCGGATGACGGTCACGCCGCCGGACAGGCGCATCGAGGGCGTCAGGATATAGTGGGCGCCGACACCGCCACGGTATTCAGGGCCGGTGCGCAGCCGGTTCGCCGGCGCCTCGTCGATGTCGCGATAGGACTGGGATTCGACCTGGACCAGTGCGAACAGCTTGAGCTTCCGCTTGTAGGTGAAGATCGCCTGGACCTGGGCGCCGAGTGCACCCAGAAAGTCCTCGTGCGACAGGCGCGTATGGCGCCAGTAGAGACGCGGCACGATCTCGAACGGTGTCAGGTCGATGATCCCGCCGCCCGCAAGCTCGAACGACGTCATCGTGAATTCGTCGAGCTTGAACTGCTCGCCATGATAGGCCGTCGCGCTGGCGAACAGTCGATGCTGCGCCTGAAAACCGAGATCCTGTTCCACCGAGAAACGCAGGAGGCTGCGCCAGCTGCTGTCGGCCTGGTTCGGGTCGCCCGGGAGGGTCAGCCGTCCGATAAAGGTGTCAAGCTGGCCGGAACCGGGCCCGGCGTTGCGGTTGCTGTCGAAGGCGTAGGCGGTGTGGCCGAGCAGGGAAAAGCGGGTCCGCTTCTTCCGCCGCGCGATTTCCCGCTGATAGCGGCGCAGCTCGTTCCGCAGCGAGACCGGCATCTTGTAACGCATGACGATGTCGAGTTCGCGCTCCGCCGCCGAGACATTGTCGAGCCGGTAAAGGACGATCGCATAAAGGACGCGGATATCCGGTTGGTCGGGATTGTTGAGGAGCAGCCGCTCCAGGGTGGCCGAGGCGCCAAGCACATCGCCCTTGCGGATCTGGGTGCGCGCCCAGGCGATGTTCACGTCGACGTCGTCCGGCTTCTTGAGGACGTCGTCGTAACTGATGTCGGGGCCCTTGAGCAACGCGTCGCCTGGCGCCCGCTTGGCCGCGGCGCCGGTTCGGACGGTTTTTTCCGTCTCGGATGCGGGGGTCTGCCCTTCCCGTTTGGGGTCGAACACCTGGGCGTCCGCGGGACCGGCCAGGATCGTAAGGCCGCAGGCCACGGCCCCGAGGACAGCCAGGCGGGCGGGCGATCGGCGGACGCGGTTCTGGCGGACGCGGTTCTGGCGGATACGTTTCGGGCGGATAATGGCGAGGCGATGGACAGCCGGTCGGGAAACCGTCGATCCGGCCGCGCCTGCGCGCGATCCCCTCATGCCCTTCATGCTTGCCCCAATCCCGGCCCGGCGATCCGTTCCGCGCGGCCGTCGTATTTCCGTCCAGCCCCCACGCGCATCCTAGCGCGTTTCGGCCGTCCCGGCATTATTTGGTTTCCGCAATGTAAACGCCGTCCCAGTCCGGGCCGGGCGATCGCTGCCGGTAGGCACGTATTCGCGCCGAAAACAGGTCATGAAGGTCGCGCAGGTCAGCGCCCCCGAGCTGACGGCACGTCTCCAGCAATGTCAGGGCGTCGGCCCAGCGTTGCGCGCGATAGGCTTCGTGAAAAGCGGTCTGAGCAGCGGCGAGTTCCCGGAACGCCGATGTCCCGGCAAGCGCCTCGTCGCCCATCAGCGCGTGGATGCGGGCCGGGGCGTTGCGTCCCTTCACCCGGATGAGGTCGACCTCCAGGGTTGCGAGATGCGGAACGTCGGCCTGCGTCGCCTCGCCGATGAGGATCGGCACGCCGTAGGTCTTGCACTGTCCCTCGAGCCGCGAAGCGAGGTTCACGTCGTCGCCCAGGACCGAATAGTCGAAGCGCTGGTCCGAGCCCATGTTGCCGACGCAGCAAGCCCCCGTATTGATCCCGATACCGATCTGGACCGTGATCGGGCGGCCCCCTGCCGGCGGCGCCTCCCGGCTCAGAACCGCATTGAGATCCGCCAGGCGGCCGAGCATGTCGAGCGCCGCCCGGCAGGCGTGGTCGGCATGCTCCACATCGTCGAGGGGCGCGTTCCAGAAGGCCATGATGGCGTCGCCCATATACTTGTCGACGGTGCCGCCACGCGCGAGGATTACGTCGGTCATTGGCGTCAGGTAGCGGTTCATGAACCGCGTCAGGCCCTGGGCGTCGAACTTTTCGGACAGCGCGGTGAATCCGCGGATATCCGAAAAGAGGACGGTCATCTCCCGCATCTCGCCGCCCAGCACGAGCCGCTCCGGATGGTTCGCGAGTTCCTCCACAAGGGAAGGTGAGAGATATCGCCCGAAAGCGCCGCGCACGGCGCGCTTCTCCCGTTCCGTCCGCGTATAGGCAAGGACGGTGGTGACGATGAAAACCGCGATGACGGTCAAGGCCGGATAGACGCCGTCGATGAGCAGCCGCTCGCCCACGAAGGCGTACCACGCGCCGATCAGGGCGGCATAAAGTGCAACGCCGCCAACGATCGCGCCCCATAGCGGACCCACCCGCGGCACCACCATCACGATGACAAGGCACAGGAGGAGGATGGCGAACAGCTCCACGCCCAGCGCAAAGTCGGGGCGAAGGAGGTGGATGCCCGCGATGACCTGCTCGATCGCCTGGGCATGCACTTCCACGCCGGGGATCGCCGGTGCAAGGGGCGTCGCCCGCAGATCGAAGAGGCCCGCCGCGCTGGCGCCGATGAGGACGATCCGCCCGCGCAGCCGGGCAAGACTTGCCGGATCCCCCGCCAGCACCTTCCAGGCCGGAATGTAGCGGCGCGTGTCGTGCCGCGCGAAATAGACGCTCATCAACCCGTTGGCGTCGACCGGGACGACCGCCCGGCCGATCTGCACCGCATTCAGGCCGCTCTTCTCGCCGAAGGCCGTCGCCCCCCCGGCGTTGGAGGACCGGATCTTGTAGCCGCGGCTGCGCTGGACGACCCGCAGCACCTCCGCGAAGAAGCTGGGGTAGAGCCGTTCGCCAAGCCGGAGCACCGTCGGCACCCGCCGGACGATCTGATCCGCATCGGGAATCCAGTTGATGGCGCCGTTGCCGCTCGCCGCCGCTTCGAGCAGGGCCAGATTGACCACGGCACCGGGCAGGGCGGGAACGAAGGGCGCGGGGTCGTCACCCGCGTAACCGTAGGCCGCGTTCCGCGACGGCGGCCGGGACGTGCGCCGGTTCACCAGGACGAAGGCGAGAACTGTCGGCAGTCGGGCGATCGCCTCCGCGAATTGTTTGTCATGGTCCGGCAGCTTGTTGGCCTCGGCCCGAAGCGCGTCGATCTCCTTCGTCCTGGGCCACATCCGGATGACCTCTTTCGGCGAGGTCCGGTCCGGCTCGGCGAACACCATGTCGAAGCCGACCGCAACGGCCCCGGCGGCGCGCAGCCGGTCGACCAATTGGGCCATCCGCGTACGCGGCCAGGGCCACTGGCCGAGGCGCCGGAGCGAAGCATCGTCGATCTCGACGATGATGACGGGCGAGGTTGCGGGGTCGGCGGGGCGGGGCAGAAGACGCTGATAGGCGTCGAAGACCAGAAGGCGGAACTGCGCAACGAAGCCGGGGTCCCAGACCCGCAGGCCCAGAGCGAGCAGGATCACGGCAAGGGGGGCGAGACGGGCAACCCAACGCAGCATCTCACGGCGCCCGCTCTCTAGCCCCTCACGGGTTCGGCGGACGCCGACCCGTCAGGCAGGTCGTGTAGCGGTTCGCGACGCTGCGCAGGAAGGCGACATAGGTCTTCGCCTTCTTGTCGCGCACGCTCTTGTCGCGTCCGTAGGGGTCGATCCAGGCGACGCGCACTTTCAGTCCCCGGACGATCTGGGCCCCGCGGGCCGAGGTCGTCGGCACGATGACGCAGTCGAGCCGAGAGCCGGCGAGCTTGCGCCGGGCCTGGGTCGCTTCCGCCGGGCTCATCGGACGGTTGGAGTCGTCAAGCCGGATGGTCGGCTGAAGATTATACTGCCGTTCAAAATACTGGAATGTGCGATCCAGCGCGACGAACTTGATGCGCCGCATCGGCACGACACGGACCTGGAGTTCCTGGTCAAAGGCCTCGATCTGGGAAATCAGCGCCGCGCCGTTGCGCCGGTACAGGCGCCCGCGCCCGGGGTCGATCGCGGACAGGCGGACGGTGATCGCCCGGACCATCGCAATCCCGTTGCGCGGATCGAGCCAGATATAGGGAGCGGGGTATTTGTGATAGAGGTCTCGCGCCGAGATCTCGCGACGGCGCGCGGCGACCGGGCTCTTGTTGGGCAGGTCCGACTTGTCGGCGGGCTTCACCCCCGGTTTGGCCGGTTCGGGCAGGCCCATGAGGCGAACGCCGCGTACGTCGAACAGGGCCAGTCCGCTGATCGCCGTCTGTCCCTTCAGGACCGGGGCCATCCGCGGCTGATGGAAAGGACCGATCCAGACGACGAGGCGGGTGTCGCCGAGCGCCGTCCGCATCGCTTCCGGCGTCAGCTTGGCCAGCTGAACGGCATCGACCATGCGAGGCGCGCCGACACCCTTCATGACGTCCGCGAGCAGAAGGGCGAGCGGACGGGCGGTCACCTCGACATGGGGCGGTACGTCCGCCGCGGCCGGGCGGGCGAGTGCGGCAGCGGCCAGGCAGAATCCCGCCGCCACGGCGATTGCCATACGGCCGGCCCGGGCGGGAGACGCCGTTGCGGCGGCCACCGGTTTCGGCCGGAAGAACGCGCCCGACTGGCGGCGCAGGACACGCGGTAAGGTCACTCAGTCACCTCCCAGCCGGCCCGAACGCGGGCCGCTTTTCCCCAGTCGCGTTATAATATAACGTTGTTGGCGGATCATCCGTTCCCGCACAGTAGGGAATGCCTCGCGAAGCGTGCAATAAATTTAGACTCGATGTTTGGTAAACGGTCCTCGTTTCATGGCTGACATCCCCAATCCTCACCTCGCCCGAGCCGAAGAGCCGCCTGGAAAGGGGCAAACGGCCTTTCGGCCGCCCGGTCACGATCACCATGCCTGCGTCGCCGACGCCCTCCAGGCCGCGGACGCCGTCTGCCGTCGCCGGGGGGCGCGGCTGACGCCGCAGAGGCGGCGGGTCCTGGAGATCGTCTGGGCGTCTCACGAGCCAATCGGCGCCTATACGATCATGGAACGGCTTGGCGAGGGCGGCCGGCCGGCGGCGCCGCCCACCGTCTATCGGGCGCTGGATTTCCTCGCCGCCCACGATCTGGTCCACCGGATCGAGACGCTGAACGCCTATGTCGGCTGCGATCGCCCCGGCGAGGGCCATGCCGGCCGTTTCCTCCTGTGCGACACCTGCGGCGCGGCCGCGGAGATCGGGAGCGCCAGCATCGACAAGGGCATCGCACGGGCCGCAAAGGAGAGGGGCTTCGCCGTCCGGCAGGCAACGGTCGAGATCCGCGGCGTCTGCCCGAACTGCCAGGCTGCGGCGGAACCGGCGGCGGCGTCATGACCGCCCTCCCCGCTTCCCGAACGCCCGCCCCCCCGCTCGAGCCGACACCCAACGCGTCCCCGGCGCCGCTGATCGAGGCCAGCGACATTTCCGTGTCCGCCGGCGGCAACGTTATCCTGGAGCGTGCCGACCTTGCAGTCGCTCCGGGGGAGATCGTCTCGCTCATCGGCCCCAACGGCGCCGGGAAGACGACCATGCTGCGCGTCCTTCTCGGGCTCCTCGAACCGGATTCCGGGCAAGTCGTGCGCCGTCCGGGCCTGCGCGTCGGCTACGTGCCCCAGAAGGTTCGCATCGAGCCGACCCTGCCCCTGACCGTCTCGCGCTTCATGACCCTGACCCGGCGGGCGACCCGCGCGGCAGTCGACGCCGCGCTCGCCCGAACCGGGGTCGGCGCGTTGAGCGGGCGGCCGGTCTCCGCACTGTCGGGCGGCGAATTCCAGCGTGTCCTGATCGCCCGGGCCCTCCTGTGCCGTCCCGAACTCCTCGTCCTGGACGAGCCGGCGCAGGGCGTCGACGTCACCGGTCAGCGCGACCTCTACAACCTGATCGGCGCCCTGCGCAACGAACTGGGCTGCGGCGTGCTGGTCGTCTCGCACGATCTTCATCTCGTCATGGCCTCGACCGAACGGGTCGTTTGCCTGAACATCCATGTCTGCTGCACCGGTCATCCGGAAACCGTGCGGCGCGATCCTGCCTATCTCACGCTGTTCGGCGCCGGCACGGCGGAGGCCTTCGCCCCCTATGCCCACAGCCACGATCATGCCCACGGCCCCGGCGGGGAGATCGTGAACGGCGCGGCCCCAGACACCGGACACGACCACCGGACCGACGAACAGCCATGATCGACGACTTCCTCGTTCGCGCCCTCCTCGCCGGGGTGGGCGTCGCCATTGTTGCCGGACCCTTCGGCTGCTTCGTGGTCTGGCGGCGGCTGGCCTATTTCGGCGACACGATGGCCCATGCCTCGCTGCTGGGTGTCGCGCTTGGGCTGGTAATCGGCGTCGACACAACATGGGGCATCGCGGCGACCGCCCTGGCCACGGCCGGGCTTCTCGCCGCCGCACAGCGGCAGCGCCTCCTCGCCGGCGATACGGTGCTCGGCATCCTGTCCCACGGGTCCCTTGCCCTCGGGCTCGTCGTCATCTCGTTCCTGGCGAGCACCCGGGTCGACCTTCTCGGATATCTCTTCGGCGACATCCTGTCCGTCGGCCCCCGCGACCTCGCCATCATCTATGGCGGCGGTCTGGTACTGCTCGGCGGGCTCGTCTTCCTGTGGCGCCCCCTCCTTGCCGCAACCGTCGACGAGGACATGGCCAGGATCGAAGGCCTTCCGGTCGCCCGCCTGCAGCTCTCCCTCATGCTGCTCGTGGCCCTCGTCATCGCCTTCGGGATCAAGCTGGTCGGCATTCTGCTGATCACCGCCCTCCTGATCGTGCCCGCCGCCGCGGCGCGACGGTTTGCCCGGTCGCCGGAAACCATGGCCGTTCTGGCCGCGGCGATTGGCGGCCTTTCTGCCGCCGGTGGACTGGGGATCTCGCTGGCCGCAGACACGCCCAGCGGACCGACCATTGTCCTCACGGCGGCGGCCCTCTTTCTCCTTGCGTGGGCCGTACCGCGCCGCGCGGCGGCCATTTAATACATTTTTATTCTGTATAAATAATCATTTTTCTCACGTCGTCCTGTTGATTTTTCCGGCGACCCTCGTCAAATTAGCTTCCTGAGAGAAGAATTCACGCATTCAAAATGTGAAAGGAAGCGCCGGCGATGACCGAGCTGCCCCGTCCCCCCGCCCCTGGCGACCGTCCCGGCTGGATCGGCGCCGAGGAGCCCCTCGTCACAGACCGCGATGCGATCGAGCTGCGCGACGCCCTGAACAAGTTCCTGGGCGGGCAGTGGGATGCCGGCCAATGGACCGCCTTCCGCCTGCGGTATGGCATTTACGGCCAGCTGCAGCCGGGCGTGCAGATGTTCCGGCTGAAGGTTCCGGGCGGGATCGTCAGCTTCGACCAGGCGCGTGGCGTGGCAGAGGTGGCCCGGAAGTTCGCCAAGGGTGACGTGCATGTCACGACCCGCCAGGATTTCCAGATTTATCATGTGAAAACCGAAAAAGTTGCCGATGCCTACGACCTGATGTCGCGGCTGGACGTGACCGGCCGGGAAGGCTGCGGCAACACCCTGCGGAACTTCACCTCCTGCTCGCTGTCCGGCGTCTGCCCGCGAGAGCATGTCGATGCCGGCCAGGTTGCCGAGCAACTGGCCCATTCCTGGATCCGCAATCCGCTGGTCCAGAACATGCCGCGCAAGTTCAAGTTGACCGTTTCGGGCTGCGCGACCGACTGCGGCGCCGTCGGGATCCATGACCTGGGCCTCATTGCGACGGAGAAGAATGGCCGCAAGGGTTTCCGCGTCTTCGCCGGCGGGGGCACCGGCGGCCAGCCGGTCGCGGCGGTCGAGGTGCTCGACTTCGTGACCGAGGATGCCCTGCCGACCGCCCTTGAAGCCGGCGTCCGGCTGCACCAGCGCTATTCGAACCGGGTCAACCGCAACAAGGCGCGCATCAAGTTTCTGGTCAAGCGCTTCGGACCGGAGAAATTCCGCGCGCTTTTCCAGGAAGAGTTCGAACGCCTGCGCGCCCTGCCCCAGCGCCCCTGGAAAAAACTCGCCTGGCGCCAGCCGGAAGACGCGCCGGCACCGTCGAGCCCGGGTGGCGTCTTCGACCAGCATGACGGCGCGACGGGGGTCATGGTGACGCCGCCGCTGGGCCTTCTGACGCCAGACCAGCTGGAGCAACTGGCCGACATCGCGGAGAGCCGGGGCGCGACCGAGCTGCGCACGACGCGCGAGCAGAATATCGCCGTGATCGGGCTCGCCGACGACAAGGTCGCGGAGACCGTCTTCGCCATCCGCGCCATCGGCCTCCAGGTGCAGGAGCGCGCCGGCGACGATGTCGATCTGGTGTCCTGCCCGGGAACGACGACCTGCCGCATTGGCATCACCAACAGCCAGGATTTCGGCCGCGAACTGATCGAAACGGTCCGGAAATACACCGAGGATCCGGCTGCGCGTCGCGACCTCCGCGTGCGCATCTCCGGCTGCCAGAACGGCTGCGGCCTGCATCATGTCGGCGACTTCGGGTTCCGCGGCATGGGCAAGAAACTCGACGGCATCAATGCCCCGCACTACCAGATCTATATCGGCGGCGACGAGCGGGAGGTCGGCGCGATCGGCCTGTCCGGCCCGATCGTCCCGGCGCGCCAGGCGCGTCGTGCTCTGGAGCTTCTTCTTGAGGGCTACAGCCGCGACAAGCAGCCCGACGAGACCGTCCGGTCCTGGGCCGAGCGGGTCGGCCGCGACGGCATCGACGCCTATCTGAAGCCGCTGGAGACGGAAGGTGCCGAAGGCGACCGGTTCGTCGACTGGGGCAAGTCCGAGGAGTTCACGACGCCCGCGAACAACAAGGCAGAATGTGCGACGGCGATCTCCGACGACGCGCTCTATCAGGACCTGTCCGACGACGGCCTGATTACACTGGACCGGGCGCTTCTCGCCGGCCGGATCGACCTGGGCCTGGAAGCCGGCCGCGGCGCGATCCTTTATGGCGCGCGCCGCCTGGTGAACTATCTGGGCCAGCCGACGACCGACGAGGACACGGCGGCACAGGTCTATGCCTGGGTCCGCCAGTCCTTCTTCGACCAGACCGATGTCGTCGAGGCGTTCGAGGCCGTCGTCGAAGCGGCCGACACGGCCGAAGCCAATCGTAACGGCAGCGTGGACAAGTTCCGCGAGCGGCTGGCCGTGTATCTGGACGTCGTCGAGGCCACGGTCACGAAGGCGCCGGAGAATGGCGGTCTCGTCCAGCTGGGCGCGCTCGAGGACGGCGCCGGCAGCCTGGCGGCGATCCTGGCGAAGCAGGGGACCTAAACCCATGCCCTACGACGCCGGCGAACGGGCGGCGACGGCCAAGGCGACGGCGCGCGATCTCGAACAGCGGTACGTCGGGCTCGACGGGCTTGCCCTCCTGCGGGCCGCGATCGAGTGGGAGTTTCCGGGCCGGATTGCGCTCGTTTCGTCCTTCGGGGCGGAATCGGCCGCGCTCCTCGACATGGTCGCGCGGATCGATCCGTCGGTTCCGGTGACGGGGACCATCGGCAAGACCTCCACAGGCGT